>NZ_JBFTIL010000026.1:0-77062 GCF_056394745.1 Paenarthrobacter sp. 10N417 | reverse complement strand
TCCTTGTTCGTGGACCCCGTGATAACGCACGAGTTCGACCTCGCCCACGGCCTCGAGGCATTCGACGTAGCCAGGAACTCAGCCGAGTCCGGCAAAGTCCTGCTGAACTTCAGTTCCAAGGGGAGCATATGAACGATCCTGAGCGCAGGATCGCCGTCATGGGTGTCTCCGGAAGCGGAAAAATAACCCCACATTGCGGTTCCCTTGGAATCGCCACTGAACGTCGCAGTGGAGTCCGTTCTGGCCGCGTTGGGAGTCATGGCCCGGCCCCTTCCGGCACCAAACGCTCGCGCCTTTTCCGGCCCGCGGGCGTAAAATTGGCGTACTGGTACGGCATACGCCGTCCTACCGCTTTTTCTCTCTCCAGTTGAAAGGAGGTGGAAGAACATGGGACGCAAGTTGGAAACCTTTCAGCACGTGACCGAGCGGCTGCAGTCCGTCTTCGGACCGGCAACCCATGGGGATACGGATGCCCCTGTTGTCCATAAACACGACGACTTCGAAACGGCTTCCGAGGAAGACTT
Organism: Paenarthrobacter sp. 10N417; assembly: GCF_056394745.1. NCBI lineage: Bacteria > Bacillati > Actinomycetota > Actinomycetes > Micrococcales > Micrococcaceae > Paenarthrobacter > Paenarthrobacter sp. 10N417. The sequence goes on along the minus strand of NZ_JBFTIL010000026.1, from coordinate 76,538 downwards.
GAAGAATTTCGAGGTTGAGACCGATTCGGAGGGTCATCACTACGCTGTCCGGAGGAACGATTCAGGACCAACTTCAACCGACTACACCGTGTGATCGCCAGTAACCATGAGTAACTGTGACCGACAGTAACAACGGCACCCAAATACCGAAGGACCGGACCGCGAACTCCGGTCCTTCCTTATTCCGATCCAGCCTTGCCCTGCCACTGTTGAGCCACTTATAAGCATGCTTATTATATGAGTGCACGGACAAGTGATGAGCACGCATACGTTCTGGGAAATGAGGGGGCTGTCAATGAGCGCTCAAGATGATGCCGCAATGGCCCGGGGAGGCTCTGGACGGGCGGACCACATACAGCCAAGGGTGGCACCGGCAAGTTCCCGGCCCACGCGAACAGCAGCGATCTGGGTGGCCGTAGCTGTGGGCCTGGTGGTGTTGGTCCTGTTGATCGTCTTCTTCGTCCAGAACCAGGATATGGTCACCGTCCGGTTCTTCGGACTGGAAGGGGCACTCGCCCTCGGCACCACGCTGTTCATCGCGGCTGTTGGAGGAGGCGTGCTGGTGGCGCTTGCTGGCGGCGCGCGGATTCTTCAACTCAGGGTGAGCAACCACCGGCGCCAGAAGATGATCGGCGGCCAAGGAGGCGGGTTATGACGGACGCTCCGCTGGAGGACGACGAGTCGCCGGACCGGCCTGCTCCGGAGGATGGCAGGGAGGCTGCCGGCATCCTTGGAGACGTTCTTTCCCCGGTGGTCGCACCTGAATACACCGACGAGGAGCGACTGTCGGAGCCCGATAAGTCCGAGCACGATAAGGAGGGCAAAGAGGAAGCAGGCGACAAGTAGTTAATTGCGGAAGGACCGGAGCGTGCGCTCCGGTCCTTCCGCAATTAATCCCGACGGCGGCACTCCCTGACGATTCATGTTCCGCCGGGGTGGCGGTCGTCTTTAGCCTTCGCAGTCAGTGCAGTAGGCGACGCCATCCTTTTCGCGGGCAATCTGCGAACGGTGGCGGACCAGGAAGCATGAGTTACAAGTGAACTCGTCGTTTGCCTGGGGGATGACCTGGATGATGAGTTCTTCAGCGACGATTTCGCCGCCGGGACCGTTGGCGTCCAGGCCGTCAGTTTCGTCGAGTTCAAGAACGACGCTCTTCGCCGTGGGGGCGCTGGCGGACTGGAGCGCCTGGAGGGACTGCTCCTGGTTCTCTTTTACATCGGTACGGAGTTCGTCGTAGTCGGCTGCCACTTTTTGATGCCTCTTCGTGTTAGGGGGTTACCGGGTATGCAACGTACAGCATGCCATGAAAATTCCATACCATACCCCAGATTCGGCGCTTGTGGCGAAAACCACGTGCGTGGCGCCCCAAAAAAGGCCGCCACGCCGCGCCGATTGCCCTCTATTATTACCGCACCTCGATGTCCAGAGTCTGGAAGGTGTCCGCAACATGGCGACCCACCAGCAGCCGGAAGCCTCCACGCTCAAACTGCCAGCCGCCGTCGTAGTGCGCAAAAGCCTTCGCCGGAATGCGGACTTCAACGCTGTCAGTCCCCGCTGGAGCAAGGTGCGTTCCCGCGTAGCCTGCCAGCCAACGGGCCGGACGTTCCACAGCGGAATCGGTGCGCTCAAGGTAGACCTGAACCACTTCACGTCCCGTACGCGTGCCGGTGTTCTTCACCGGGACGTGCACAACCACGTCCTTGCCGGCCTGAACCGACTGTGGCGCGTGTGCGGTGCCGAATTCGAAAGTCGTATACCCGAGTCCGAAGCCGAAAGGCAGCGCCGGAGCCGGGCCGCCTGCCGCTTGCTGCTTGAGCCACGCCCGGTAGCCCACATGAATTCCCTCGGAGTAGACCACTTTGCCGTCTACGGGAGTGGTGTTCAGGACCGGGACATCTCCAAGGGCGGCCGGCCACGTTGTAGGGAGCCGACCGCCAGGTTCCTCGGCGCCAAGCAGGATGTCTGCAATCGCGCTGCCGAACTCCTGTCCACCAAACCAGCCCAGCAGCACCGCGTTTACCTTCTCGAGCCACGGCATCACCACCGGTGAGCCGGAGTTCACAACCACTACCGTGCGTGGGTTGACCGCGGCGACAGCCTCAACGAGTTCGTTCTGGAACCCGGGGAGGTTCAGGTCCTTACGGTCAAAGCCCTCGGATTCGATGGCTGCATTGGTTCCGACGACCACCACAGCTGCATCTGAAGTCCGGGCGGCTTCCACCGCGGCGTCGATCTCCGCCTGGGGATCTGCCACTACCGTTTCTTCTCCCAGCAGGATTGCCGTGAACGGGATGATCTGTTCCTTGGGCAGGCGGTATTCGGCTTCGATTCGCACGCTCTGGCCGGCCGCGGCCTCGATTGCGTGAACAGTCTTGGGCGGATCGAAGAGTGCAGCACCCAGGACGTCGGTGTCGTCCTGGATCTCGTCGTTGAAGACTTCGGCTCCATCCAATGAGAGGCGGATGTGCCCTACTGTGCCCGCTCCGAGGTGGTGGACACCTGCCGAATCGGCTGTCCAATCGGTTTCCATCCGAATGATGGCGGCGCCTTCCGGGATGCCGATGCCGAACCAGATCAAATGTGAGGCGAGGCGGTCTTCGCCCGAAATCTCTGTGCCGTCCTCCGCGAGGAACGTCACGCGGATCCCCGGGACGTTGGAGACCGGGTTGTGCAGTGAAGTCCGGGGGAACGCCTGGAGGCCCTCGGCCACCTTGGCGCCGCGCGCGTAGGTGACACGGACGCCGTCGGGCAGTGCATTACGCAGGCCCTCCAGTGGCGAGACGGTGTACTTAGGCATCACCGTGGCGCTTCCGCCGCCTTGCGTCCGGGCCTCTGCCGCATTGTGGCCAATCACCGCAACGCTGTTCAGCGTGGTGGGATCCAGTGGCAGGATGCCGCCTTCGTTACGGACCAGCACGGCGCCTCGGACGGCAACTTCACGCGCGACGGCGGCCCCGTCAAGTTTCGCGGGGAGATCGGTGACCGCGGGCTGAAAGCCTTCGAGGGAGCCGACGCGGGCAGCGAGTCGCAGGATACGAGTGACCTTTTCCAGGATGGCCCCGCGGCTGACTCGACCATCATTGACGGCCGCCAGAAGCTTGGGTCCCCAATGGCCCACGGGCCCCGGCATTTCCAGATCCTGGTGGGCGTTGGCGGCATCAACGGAACGCACTCCCGTCCAGTCCGAAACCACCACGCCGTCGAAGCCCCATTCCGTGGAGAGCGGGGTTTCCAGCAGCTTGTTTTCACTCGCCGTGGTGCCGTTGATGGAGTTGTACGAGCTCATCACCAGCCAGGCACGCGCCTCCGTAATGGCGTCTTCGAACGCTGCAAGGTAGAGCTCACGCAGCGGTCGTTCGTCCACCACCGAGTCGGAAGTGAAGCGTTCCGTCTCGGCCTCGTTGGCCAGGTAGTGCTTGGGAGTCGCCCCTACGCCCATGGACTGCACTCCCGCAACGTACCCGGCGGCCAAGGTTGCTGTGAGCCGCGGATCCTCGCTCATGCATTCGAAATGACGGCCACCCAACGGGGAACGATGGAGGTTGATGGTGGGGCCGAGTACGGCGTGGACGCCCTTGCGGCGGGCCTCCTGGCCGAGAACCTGCCCGTAGCGGCGAGCGGTTTCCACGCTCCACGTGGCGGACAGCGCGGACGACGACGGGAGGGAGATTGAGTCGTGGCGCTCGTCGAAGTCTTCGCCACGGACGCCGGCCGGTCCATCCGACAGGACGACGCGACTGAGCCCAATTTCAGGGATGGCGTGGGTGGACCAGACATCCGCTCCCGTCAGTAGTTGGATCTGCTGCTCCAGGGACAGGCTCTGTGCGAGTTCCCGGATGCGATCTTCGGCATCGGGCACGCCTGTTGCCAGGACTGCTTGGGAGAGTGTGGGGTTCATGTACTTGACTCCTGATGAACTCAATGACCCACCGTCGGGTCTTATCAGGAGACTTTAGCGACAAAAATCTAGTGTGACTAGGTTTTTATGGAAATAAATCTAGGACGACTCGATTTTTGATGGGTGAAATAGACTGACTCAATGTCTACTTCCAAGGCCCGCGGTCAGTATGCGAAGGGTGCGGAACGCCGCGAACAAATCATCCAGACGGCTACCGACGTCTTTGCGACCGAAGGATTCGAAGGGACTGCGCTCAAGCGCGTCGCGGAACTCGTTGGGGTCAAGGAAGCCACCCTTTTCCACTACTTCAAGGGCAAGCAGGAACTCCTCACCGCAGTCCTGGCGGAGCGCGACCGACGGGCCATGGCTGTGGCGGGCCAGGAGGAGGTGGGCCTTAGCCTCATGCCGCCGATCGCCGAGAGGAACCAGCACGAGCCGGGGCTGACCACGCTGTACGCCGTCGCATCCGCCACAGCCAATGATCCCGGCCATGACTCCCACGGATACTTCAAAGAGCGGTACGAAAACGTGGTGCAGGGAATCAGTGAGGACATTGCCCGACGCCAGCAGACCGGTGAAGTCCGGGCCGACGTCGACGCGGCCATGCTGTCCAGATTGGTTGTCGCGGCGTTCGATGGCCTGCAGTTGCAGTGGCTCTATGACAAAGACGTGGACATGGCGGAGGGACTAAGGCAGCTCATCGACGTCCTGCTGGCTCCGGCTCACCCAAGTAGGTCGCAGCAGAGCGCGTTATGAAGGCTCAAAACGCGCTCTGCTGCGACTTAGTTGGGGTGCGTCGCTTGCTGAGCCCTAGCGGCCGGTGCCGCCGTAAACAGTAGCTTCAGCATCGCCGTCGAGCTCGAATGCGGCGTGGATGGCGCGGACGGCGTCATCCAAGGCATCTGCGCTGGTGACCACCGAGATGCGGATTTCCGACGTGGAGATCATGTCGATGTTGATGCCGGCGTCCGAGAGGGCCTTGAAGAACGTTGCCGAAACGCCGGGGTGTGAGCGCATTCCCGCGCCGATCAGGGACAGCTTGCCCACGTGCTCGTTGTATTCGATGCTCTCGAAGCCAATCTGGCCTTCAGCTGCCCGCAGGGCGGCCAAAGCGTCGGCGCCTTCAACGATTGGGAGGGTGAACGAGATGTCAGTCCGGCCCGTGCCGTGCGTGGACACGTTCTGCACGATCATGTCGATGTTCGAGTGCGCGTCCGCGATCACCTGGAAGATCGCAGCGGCCTTGCCCGGAATGTCCGGCACGCCTACAACGGTGACCTTGGCTTCGGACCGGTCGTGTGCAACGCCGGAGATGATTGGCTGCTCCAAGGCAACTCCCTCTTGAATCGTGAACTTTTCATCGGCGCTCGGGATGACCCACGTGCCTTCGTGCTGGCTGAATGAGGAACGGACGTGCAGCGGCACGCCGAAACGGCGGGCATACTCCACGCACCGAAGGTGCAGAATCTTGGCGCCTGAAGCAGCGAGTTCCAGCATTTCTTCGCTGGAGATGCGGTCGATCTTCTGGGCGGAGGACACAACGCGGGGGTCGGCGGTGTAGATGCCGTCCACGTCGGTGTAGATTTCGCAAACATCGGCTTCGAGCGCTGCAGCCAAAGCAACGGCCGTAGTGTCCGAGCCGCCACGCCCCAGCGTGGTGATCTCGTTGGTGCTGCGGCTCATGCCCTGGAAGCCCGCCACGATCGCAATGTGTCCCTTGTCCAAGGCGGTGCGGATGCGGTGGGGGTCGACGTCGATAATCCGGGCCTTGCCGTGGATGCCGTCGGTAATCATGCCTGCCTGGGAGCCCGTGAAGGACTGGGCCGAGGCGCCAAACTTGTTGATGGCCATAGCAAGCAGTGCCATGGAAATTCGCTCTCCTGCGGAAAGGAGCATGTCCATTTCGCGGGCAGGAGCGGAGTCCGTCACCTGTCCTGCGAGGTCCAGGAGTTCGTCTGTGGTGTCTCCCATGGCGGAAACAACAACCACAACCTCGTTGCCGGCCTTCTGCGCATCCACAACACGCTGAGCGACCCGCTTGATGCCATCAGCATCGGCAACCGAGGAACCGCCGAACTTCTGAACGATCAGCTGCTTGGTAATGGCAGCTCCGTCGGAGAGCTCTTCGATCTTCACTTCGGTAGTGGGCATAGTCATGCGCGCACCCTCACTGCATCAATAGGGTTCGAACGCGGCATGCCAAACTCCAAATTCCAAATTTGAGCACGCCTGCGTAGCTTATTTGGCCAGTTTATCGCCGTGTTGTCTCACCACAGGAATTGTGACCACATGGCGGCCACACAGGCGTTTCGGCAGCAGGTCCACGGGCGTACGATCCCTTTTATGAGCATTGCGTGGTGCCATGGCCTGGGTTCCTGAGGACCCGGACGATCCCGGGCCAGCGCGCAGCGATTCGGAATACGAAGTGATCGGCGGCGGCGTCATCGACGACCGGTTTCCGCGGCGTGACGGGACCGCGGGCAGTGAACACAGGCTGAACCATCAACCTGGGATCGCTGACATCCTTGGAGCCGCTGTGCGGGAGGCCTGGGATGACTGCCGCACGTCCTTGCGATCGTGGTGGTTCTGGTTGGCCTGCGCGTGCGCCCTGATGCTCGCCTGGGCGACGGCCGCAACTGTGGTCGCCTTCGGCGAAGCCAACGGATGGTTCGAATCGAGCCTGCCAAGCGCCATTTACATTTTGATGGCCGGATTGATGGCAGTCGTTTCGGCACTCCTCGGGGCAATATGGGGCTTCCGTCAATTAGGTCGAACATTCGTCGGCGTGCTGTTCACCGCATTCTTCCGCGGGGCGGTCTTCGCAGTGCCATCGGGCATCGTGCTGCTCGCGGTGGGCGTGGCCGTCGGCGGGCCGATCGCGTTGGCGGGTGCCGGCGTCGTGGTTGTTGTCCTTGAAATTGTGTTGTTTGGACTTATAGGTGCCGGTGCCCGCGCATGCTCTGGCCGAACGGCGGCAGGTGTTGCCCTGGCTGCTGCGCTGGTGGCGTTCCTGTGCCTGGGCAATGTAGCAGCCACCATTGCGCTGCTGCCCGGGACCGTCGTGATGGACCAAGCGTCAGTGCCCATCAACGTGGAGCGGGACGACAACGGACGGATCACAGCGTACGAGTGCGTTGGGCGTCTCCGCCCCGTGGAAGTGACGCATACAGAGCGGGTTGCTTGGCTGGCAGCTTCCAACCCCATCCTGCTCTTCGGTAGCATCGCCGCGGAGGCGCTCCCCAAGGAGCATGAATTGGCATGGGTGTTGTCCGGCCTGCAGTGGGCAGCGGATGGACCGAGCCGTGATGTTCCGTGTATCGGAGGGGAATCAAGTGATCAGCTTGCGCCTCCGGTGCCCATCGCCCTCACCGGCCTCGTGATTCAGGCAGTGGTCGCTGCCTTGGTGCTCCTGCCAGGGCGCTGGTTGTCCTCACGCCGCCTTATGTCAGCGCGTTCCGGCGGCCCTCAAACGCCCGCCCAAGCGTGACTTCATCGGCGTACTCAAGGTCCCCGCCCACTGGCAGGCCGGAAGCCAACCGCGTGACCGTGATCCCGATCGATTTGAGCATGCGGGCCAAATAGGTAGCCGTGGCCTCGCCCTCAAGGTTTGGATCCGTAGCGATGATGATTTCCTGGATGGCGCCATCGTTGAGGCGTGTGAGGAGTTCGCGGATCCGCAACTGCTCCGGGCCAATGCCGGCGATCGGATTGATGGCTCCACCCAGCACGTGATACCGGCCGCGGAATGAGCGCGTGCGCTCGACAGCAAGAACGTCCTTGGATTCCTCAACCACGCAAATGACCGACGGATCCCGCCTCGGGTCGCGACAAATGTTGCACATTTCCTGCTCGGTGACGTTGCCGCACACAGTGCAGAACTTGACCCGTTCCTTCACCGTGGTGATGGCCGTAACGAGCCGTTTCATGTCCTCGGGATCGGCCTCAAGGATGTGGAACGCCAGGCGCTGTGCCGATTTCGGGCCCACACCGGGAAGCCGGCCGAGCTCGTCAATCAGCTCTTGAACTGCACCTTCGTACAAAATGTCCTCGTTTGTTTGGTATCAATGCTGTCATCAGCGGGGTTGCAGGGGAGAACCATCCAAGGCGCGCTCTTCGATCAGCTTTCCGCCCAGAATACGCTCCACGGCAGCACGCCCAAAGACCCTCGATTCCTCGATCGTCTCGTCCTCCGGGCTGGGGATGTCCTCAGGTGCCGGCTCCGGCCGGGCATGGGTCCGCACGGGCGCCTGCACCCGCCCGGCCTGGGCTTCTGGGCTGTTGGTCAAGCGCTGGTAAAGGCTCTGGCGGGCCGAAGGACCGCCCGACGGCGCGCCCTCCTCAAGCGTCGCAACGGAGCCACTGGCGTGTTGGGTTTCCGTAGCTGTGATGGGCCATGCGGCAGGCGCTTGGGTCGCCTGGGCAGGTATGGTGCCGGGCCAGCTCGACGCCGGAGCGACGTCCCAGCCCGAAGAGCCGTTTTGCTCCGCTTTGGTCAGGTGGCCATACGTCGTGGTTGCTGCGTCAGCCGTGTTCGCTGGGACGTGCGCCGCCGTTGCTTGCGCCGCTGGGGCTTGCCTGTCGGTTGGGGCCTGCCAGTCCGGGGCTTGCGCCGTGGCCGGTTCGTAGTCGGGGTTGCTCGACACACCCGTGTCGGCCTCAACTGGAGCCTGTGGTTTGGCACCCACGTTGGAGTCGGTCCCGACCACCCACGTGCCCGGCGCTTGTTCCACTGCCCGGGACCAGGGGTCGTGGGAAGCGTCCGCTTCTGAGGTTTTGACAGCTGTAGTGACCGGCGATGCGGGGGTGTGCTCCGCAGGGGTGTCCTGCCCTGGGGTTGGGTGGTCAGGGGTTCGGCGGTCACCGGTTGCCTGCGATGAGGCTGACGGAGCCGGACGTTCCGAGGAAGCCGGCGCCTGAGCGGTGTTCGGACCGGAAAAAGCGGGTGATGGTTCCCAATCCATTGGCGGTTCTTCGTCCAACGGTGGTGCATCTTCGTCGAGCGGAGGACCCCAATCCTCGTCAGGGTAGGAGTAGTCTCCAGTCGGCTCCAAAGCGGTAGCAGGCGCGCGTGTCTCTGCAGGTGCTTGGGCGGCCGGTGCTGGCGTCTCTGGATAGGCAGGTGCTGGTGCGGCTTGCTGCGCGGGTTCTGGCGTCGTCCACTGGGCAGGTTCTGGCGCAGCACTGAGAACCATGGCTTCCCTATGCGGCGCGTCCGTTGCCGAAGCAGAAGCGGAGGGTGCCGGCGTCGTGGGTTCTTGCTGAGCCGGGGCGTGCACAACGGCGGGGACTGCCTCCGGCCCGGCGGGAACCGGTGGGGCTGCCTGAGGGCCAGCGGGTGCCAAGCCCCAGGCAGAGTCGACCGACGAAACAGGGGTCGGGGCAGGGGCAGGCGCGGCCGGCACTGGCACGTCCGGCACCGGGACAGCTGGCGCTGGGCTTGGGGCCGGCGCTGCCGAGAGTGATGCTGATGGTGATGTCGACGGTGCTGTGGTGCCAGGTGACGCCGGAAGATCCCGGCTAGTAGGTGCTTTTGGGTTTGGCTCAGAGCTCGCTGAGCTGTTGCCGCCAGCCACTGCGACGATCTGGCAGTCGATGCCGATGGTCTTGTGGATTGCCTGGCGAAGGTTCTCGGCGTGATCCGCGCGCCCAAAGGCACCGGCGAGCCCGGCCGTGGTGAAGGCGAGTGTCAGCACTTGACCGTCGAACTGGGCAACCTGGGCATTCGGTTCGACCAAGGCCCAGGTGCTGCGCTTGATCTTGGTCAGCGTCTGCAGGACTTCGGGCCAGGCGCGACGGAGGGCTTCGACGTCTCCACCAGCGGCTGGCGCTGGCCGGGACGCCGGGGCTGGCTGCGAAGCTGGTGCGGTCTGCGAGGCGGGTGCAGTCTGCGGAGCCGGTTGCGGTGCGATGGGAGGGGCCGTCGCAGCGGCAGGCTTCGTCGAGGGAGCATTCTGGACAGGACGCTGTGCAGCCGTCGACTCGTCCACGGGCCAGTCGTTGGTCGAGACGCGCGGAGCGGAGAGTGGCTCCCGCGACACGGGCGCAGACGACGTTTCCGACACAGGTACAGGTGCTTGAACTGGTGAAGAGGCAGGTGCAGGTGCCTGAACTGGTGCAGGTGCAGGTGCTGGCGCCGCCGTCGGGACCGATACAGCTGCCGCCGGTGCTTGCGGGGGAGCGGACTGGGCAACGGGGGCAACCGCCGGTGAAGAAGCCGCGGCGGATGGCGTGCCGGACGCGACAGCCGGAATCCCGGCGTCGCCGGCGTAATTCAGCCGACGCTCCACGCGGTCGATCCGGGCCGCAATGCCCCGTTCTGTTTCCTCGGAGCTGGGCAGCAGGATCCGCGCGCAGAGAAGTTCCAAGTGCAATCGCGGGGACGTGGCTCCGGTCATTTCCGTGAGCGCCGTGTTGGTGACATCGGCCGCGCGGGAAAGCTCTGCAGCACCCAGGTTTGTGGCCTGGTTGCGCATCCCGGCAATCTGATCCTCGGGTACGCCGCGGAGGATGGCCTGTGCGCTCTCGGGCATTGCCTGGACGATGATGAGGTCCCGGAAGCGCTCCAGCAGGTCTTCCACGAAGCGGCGAGGATCGTGCCCGGTCTGGATGACGCGGTCAACGGCGCGGAAGACAGTTGCGGCATCGGCGGCCGCGACGGCGTCCACGACGTCGTCCAGCAAGGAAGCGTGCGTGTAGCCGAGAAGCGCGACGGCGAGCTCGTAGTCGAGACCGTTGGGTCCGGCGCCTGCCATGAGCTGGTCCAGCACGGACAAGGTATCGCGGACGGAACCGCCGCCGGCACGGATGACGAGCGAAAGCACGCCCGGAGCCACGGGAACGTTTTCCTGGTGGCAGAGCAGTTCAAGGTACTTCATGAGCGGCTCGGGCGGCACCAGCCGGAAGGGGTAGTGGTGCGTGCGCGAGCGGATGGTGCCGATGACTTTGTCCGGCTCAGTGGTGGCAAAGATGAACTTGATATGTTCCGGCGGCTCTTCGACGATCTTCAGGAGCGCATTGAAGCCGGCCGACGTGACCATGTGGGCTTCGTCGATGATGAAGATCTTGTAGCGGTCCCGCACTGGGGCGAAAGTGGCGCGCTCGCGGAGATCGCGGGCGTCGTCCACGCCACCATGGCTGGCGGCGTCAATTTCAATAACGTCCAGAGATCCGGAGCCGCCGCGCGCGAGTTCGATGCAGCTGGGGCATTTGCCGCACGGGGTGTCAGTGGGGCCTTCGGCGCAGTTCAGGCAGCGTGCAAGGATGCGCGCGGACGTGGTCTTGCCGCAGCCACGGGGGCCGGAGAAGAGGTACGCGTGGTTCACGCGGTTCTTCCGCAGGGCCGTCATCAGGGGCTCAGTGACGTGTTCCTGCCCGATAACGTCCGCGAAAGAGTCCGGGCGATACCTTCGATACAGGGCAGTTGTAACAGTCACAAGTGAAACCTACCTATAGGGACTGACATTTTAAATAAGAGACCCCTCATGCACCCGCCAGAGCCCATCTACCCTTGCTACCTTCCGGTCCTGGGGGAGTTCAACAGGATGACGCCACATGAGGGGCCGTCGACAAGCTTACCTGAACTTGGTTATGGGTTCGAATCGGCTTCAGGAGGCTGTGGAAAACGCTCGACGGCGGGTGGTTGGCGCCCACATTTTGTCGGGGCTGGGTGGTAAACCTCGCACTACTTGAGATGTTCATTTGAGAGGGCGGGACTATGGGGCGGGATGGGTAGCGGGGACTGGGTGGATCCAAGGGATGTGTCCAGTGAGATTCATAAGGACGTGCTCGCCGTGGTTCGTGTCCTCGCCTCGTCCGGATGGAGGTTAAGGCGGCAAGGTCATAAGTTCTACATGTATTGCCCCTGCGGATCTGACGGCGCGCAGTTAGGGGTTGACGGCACTCCTAGGAACTCGAGCCAGCGAGCCAAGATTCTTGCCCGCGACGCGCGTCGGTGTCCAGGTCAGCATGAATTGCTCAGGGGGCGGCGTTAGGTGTTGTCAGTTGTCAACAGGGTGGGCTATGCTGAAACCATGACCACGGAGCAGCCATTCGAAGTACGTCTCCGCCTCGGGGAACTTTCGGAGCAGGTTGAAGACTTGCTCGTGGAGCAACTCGACGCGATAGTTTCCCGCTTGGCCGGCGTTCCGTATGTGACTTTCCTCCAAGATGCCCCCAGCGGTACAGAGGCTGCGCGCCGCCTTCTTTCCCGGGTCCACGATCTCGGAGGGAAGGTTCAGTCCGTCGATTTCGACTACGTCACCCGGAGCGAAATTGCTGAACGGCTGGGTGCAACCAGGCAGGCTGTCGCCCTCTGGGTCGCTGGCGACCGGAAGGCCGGCTTTCCATTCCCTCGCCCAGCCATCCAAGCTGGAGTTTCGCTATGGTGCTGGTCCGACGTCGTGGACTGGGCCACCGTTTCTAACCATGCCGTTGGCGAGGGAGTGAGGCTGCTGTCAGCCGATCAGATCGCAGTAATCAATGGTGAGTTGGCTGCAGGGCGAATGCCCATTTTCGCCTGACGCGCACTTATGGATCACCGCCACCCCCTCACCGGCCACGTCATGAAAGCCGGTTCCTCGTAGGGGTGAGCCGTGCGCAGCGCCAGCACAACGGCGTCGAGCACGTCCTCCTCAACCACGCACTCAACCCGGGTTTCCGGCACCTGCTCGCTGGTTCCGACGTCGCCGATGAACGGCTGTGCGCCCGGCAGGGGAGTGAAGTGACCGGTACCCGGTGACGTAAACGAGCAATGCGAGTAGTCGCCGATCCGTCCTGCACCAGCGTCCCCGATTGCCCTGAGGACGGCTGGAGTGTGGGTCTGGGGAACGTAAACAACCAGGGCGTGGAGCTGCGTCATGGGAACATCCTGTCAGTAACTTCGACTGCAAAGCGGTGCACACCATTGCATATCTGCGGGTCACAGCGGACCATGGGTATGTACACCGATTGGGGCAATCTCAAGATTGTGAGCTGCGGGGCCTGGGGGCGAGGGGCCGGACCCGGCAGCTCAACGGTGATACCGCAAGAATGGGCGCGTTGGGGGCGTCCATTTTTCCGTTAAGGCGGGGTTTTGACCGACGCACCTGGAGGCCTCGCCTGCCCGATTACACGATGCCGAAATTCTCAGGTACAGTAGTATCTGCTTTCGATTCGGAAGCAAGGAGAATTCGCCTAGCGGCCTATGGCGCACGCCTGGAACGCGTGTTGGGTTAACGCCCTCGGGGGTTCAAATCCCCCATTCTCCGCGTTTGGCCCCGGTCCCCAGGACCGGGGCCTTTTGCGTTCCTACTGCCCGGCGTCAACTTGCTACCCCGCATCCACCTGCTGCCCTGCGTCAACTTGCTGCGCAGCGGCCACCCGCTCCAGTACTTCCCTGCACGCAAGAATCGCGGGGTGGATCCGCCCGGCCGTCCTTGTGGACGTGAAGACGGTCCGCGTTGGCAGGCTTGGGAGGTCCAGCAGTTGGACGGGGCGCGTCCGGCCTGTCCAGACGAGGTCCGGCATGAGGGCAACGGCATTTCCGGATTCAATGAGGCGGATCTGCGCCTGAAGGTCGGCTGTTTCGTAACGGACGTCCGGTTCGAAGCCGGCGGATCGGCAGGCCTGCTCAGCCCAGTGTCGGGAGGCGGCGCCACGGGGCTCCATGACCCAGGGCATGTTAGCGGTGTCGGCCAGTGAGGCAACAAGTTCCCCGCCCAGTCCTACCGGGGGAGTGGCCAACCGGATGGCGTCACTGGTCAGCGTTGCCCGGTCCAGCCCCGGGTGATGCGGCGCGGCGTGCCCGGGATATTGCTCCGCCACCACGATGTCGAAGTCGCGTGCCCAGGTTTCGTAAAGGGCCGTCTCGGGTTCGCGCTGGGTCATTTCCACGCGCACTTCCGGATACTCCTGGCGCATGATGCTGAGGAAGTCAGGCAGGAGCGCGAGTGCGGCCGACTGGAACACTGCCAACCGGACCGTTCCTGTGACTGTGGACAGCGACGCGGCCAGTTCGGTTTCGGCGCGTTCCAGTGTCTCCAGGAGGGCGGCGGTGTGTGCAACCAGGATCTCGGCTTGAGGTGTCAGCTGCACCCGGCGGCCAGCCTTGCGAAGCAGTTCGACGCCTGCTTCCTTCTCCAGCAGGGTCAGTTGCTGGGAAACGGAAGAGGGGCTGTACTGCATGGCATCGGCCACCTCAGCGAGCGTTCCGCGGATCTTCAATTCGTGCAGCAAACGCAGCCTGCGGACGTCCAGCAAGGCGGCCTCCAAAGGATCGGGATGGGTAATGAATATTCGTCAGAAAAGATCGCTTTTCCTAACGTGATTGTAGATCCATACTGATGGAAACAAACAAACTTCTCCGTCTCAGAAGGAGCTCCAATGACCAGCACCCTCCCGGTTGCCGCCGCCCCGCGCACTCAGGATTCCGGGCAGTTCGATGCACTGGCACAGGAAGCCATCGCGTTGGTCCGCCACTGGCTTACCGAAGCCAGCAAGATTCCCGTGGACGTGTCCGCCCAGCGCCTCGCCGGCGTCTTGAAGGACCCGAATGGCCTTGACTTCACGGTCGGATTCGTCGACGGCGTCATCCGCCCTGAGGATCTTTCGGTCGCCGGCCGCAAGCTCGCCGAGCTGGCCCCGAAGGTGCCCAAGTTCCTCCCGTGGTACATGCGCAGCGCTGTCCGTGTAGGTGGCGTGGTGGCTCCGATCGTCCCGCAGGTTGTCATCCCGATCGCCCGCCGTGTGCTCCGCGAAATGGTGGGTCACCTGATTGTGGACGCCACGGACGCTAAGCTCGGCCCGGCCATCGCCAAGATCCGCCAGGACGGCGTTCACCTGAACGTGAACCTCCTCGGCGAGGCTGTCCTCGGTGAGCACGAAGCCCAGCGCCGGCTGGATGGCACGCTGAAGCTCCTGGCCCGCGAAGACGTTGACTACGTCTCGATCAAGGAATCCTCCACCGTGGCGCCGCACTCCCCGTGGGCCTTCGACGAAGCCGTAGATCACGTGGTGGAGAAGCTCACCCCGCTGTACCGCCTGGCTGCGTCCTTCCCCAAGCCCAAGTTCATCAACCTGGACATGGAGGAGTACAAGGACCTCAGCATGACCATTGCCGTGTTCAAGCGGATCCTGGACATGCCGGAGTTCAAGAACCTCGAGGCCGGTATCGTGCTCCAGGCGTACCTCCCGGATGCGCTCGGTGCCATGCACGAACTCCAGGAGTGGGCCGCTGCCCGCCGCGCACAGGGCGGCGCACCCATCAAGGTCCGCGTCGTCAAGGGCGCCAACCTGCCCATGGAACAGGTAGAGGCGTCCCTGCACGACTGGCCGCTGGCCACGTGGGGCAGCAAGCAGGACTCGGACACCAGCTACAAGAACGTCATCAACTACGCCCTCACCCCGGAGCGCATCGACGCCGTCCGCATTGGCGTCGCGGGACACAACCTCTTCGATGTCGCCTTCGCCTGGTTGCTTGCCAAGCAGCGAGGTGTCACTGAGGGTATCGAGTTCGAAATGCTCCTCGGCATGGCAACCGGTCAGGCCACGGCTGTCCGCAAGGATGTCGGCAGCCTCCTGCTCTACACACCGGTGGTCCACCCGGGCGAGTTCGACGTCGCTATCGCGTACCTGATCCGGCGCCTGGAAGAGGGCGCCAGCCAGGAAAACTTCATGTCCGCCGTTTTCGAGCTCAGTGAAAACGAAGCGCTGTTCAAGCGTGAGCAGCAGCGTTTCCTGAACTCCCTGGCCCGCATGACGGACGAGGTTCCTGGGCCCAACCGCAAGCAGGACCGCCGCCTGCCCGCCGAACCGGCCCCGCTTGAGGGCTTCCGCAACACCCCAGACACAGATCCGGCGCTCCCGGCAAACCGCGCCTGGGGCCGCGACATCCTCAAGCGCATTCCCGGCTCCACCGCCGGCAACAAGATCGTGGAATCCACCAAGGTCTCCGACGCCGCCCAGCTGGATCAGATCATCGCCACCGCCGTGGACCACGGCAAGGCCTGGGGCGCCCGCCCGGCAGCCGAACGCGCCGCAATCCTGCACCGCGCCGGTGACGTCCTTGAGGCCCGCCGCGCTGAGCTCCTGGAGGTTATGGCTTCCGAGACCGGCAAGACCATCGACCAAGGCGACCCCGAGGTCAGCGAAGCAATCGACTTCGCGCACTACTACGCCGAGAGCGCCAAGGACCTGGAAACGGTCGACGGCGCCACCTTCGTCCCAGCCAACCTCACCGTCGTGACCCCGCCGTGGAACTTCCCGGTGGYGATCCCCGCAGGCTCGACGCTCGCAGCGCTCGCCTCAGGTTCCGCCGTCGTGATTAAGCCTGCTAAGCAAGCGCGCCGCTCCGGTTCCGTCATGGTGGATGCGCTCTGGGAGGCTGGCGTGCCGCGTGAAGTCCTGGCGCTCGTGCAGCTTGAAGAGCGGGAACTCGGCACCCAGCTGGTCTCGCACCCGAGCGTTGACCGCGTCATCCTCACTGGTGGCTACGAAACCGCTGAGCTGTTCCGCTCGTTCCGGCAGGATCTGCCGCTGCTTGCGGAAACGTCCGGCAAGAACGCCATCATCGTGACCCCGAGCGCTGACCTGGACCTGGCCGCGAAGGACGTCGTGTACTCGGCCTTCGGCCATGCAGGCCAGAAGTGCTCGGCCGCATCGCTGGTGATCCTCGTGGGCTCGGTGGCGAAGAGCGCGCGTTTCCATAACCAGCTGATTGACGCAGCCCGCTCGCTGACTGTCGGCTACCCGGAGAACGCCACCTCGCAGATGGGACCGATCATCGAGCCGGCCAATGGCAAGCTCTTGAACGCCCTAACAACCCTCGGCGAAGGTGAAAGCTGGGCGATTAAGCCTGAGCGCCTGGACGAGACAGGCCGCCTATGGTCCCCGGGCATCCGTTCGGGCGTCAAGCGTGGCTCCTACTTCCACCTCACCGAGTTCTTTGGCCCGGTCCTTGGCGTGATGACTGCTGAGACCCTCGAGGAAGCCATCGCCATCCAGAACGAGATCGAGTACGGCCTCACCGCTGGCCTGCACTCCCTGGACTCCGCTGAAATGGGCGTCTGGCTGGACACCATCCAGGCCGGAAACCTGTACGTCAACCGCGGCATCACCGGTGCGATCGTCCAGCGCCAGCCGTTCGGTGGCTGGAAGAAGTCGGCCGTTGGCGCCGGAACCAAGGCTGGCGGACCGAACTACCTCATTGGCCTGGGCAGCTGGCTCCCCGCCGAAGCCAAGGCCAAGCGCGGCACCGTACTTCAGGGCGCTGCCGCCCAGGTGCTTGCAGCTGCCAAGTCCGCTGACGTGACGGCCGGGGAGCTCCAGACCCTCCAGCAGTCACTCTTCAGCGACGCCGCCGCCTGGGAATCCGAATTCGGCACCCGCAAGGACGTCTCGGCGCTCTCGGCAGAGCGCAACGTTTTCCGCTACCGCCCGATCCCGGTCACGGTCCGCCTCTCCGAAGGTGAGCGGCTCGCTGAGCTGCTCCGCGTAGTGGCAGCCGGGGCAGTGGCGGGCTCGGCCGTCAAGGTGAGCTCCGCCGTCGTGCTTGAAGATGCTGTGGTGAATGTGTTCGCGAACCTGGGCGTCAGCGTCCGGATCGAGGACGACGCCGCATGGCTGGCTCGTGCAGCAAAGTTCGACGCCGGCCGGATCCGCCTGATTGGTGGCGACTTTGCCGCGCTGAGCGCAGCCATGGGTGGCCGTCCGGATGTTGCCGTCTACCACGGTGAAGTGACGCAGGCCGGCCGCATTGAGATGCTCCCGTTCCTGCGCGAGCAGGCCGTGTCCATTACGGCGCACCGCTTCGGTACCCCGAACCACCTCTCCGATCACCTGATCTAAGGCCTGGCCACGAAGGCCGGGTAGGACGGATTCGTTCCGACCTGCCCGGCCTTCGTTGTTGTCGATTGATCAGGCCCTACGTCCACCACCCACTTTGGCTGGGTTTGAGCCCGACACACCAGGAATTGCGGCGCGGTCAAATGCCTACGGATTCAAAGTGGGTGGTGGCGGTACAAGCCAGGACCATCAGGCCTCCGCATATCCCAGCCTCTGCAGCCGCCGTCGCGCCGCGAGTTCGCTTGGACCATGTGAACCCAGGGCCAGCCGAACCATGCCCAGAACAATGCGACCGGTGGTGATGGCGGGTAAGGGGATTGGACCCAGTCGCGCAGGTCGCAGGCCCAGCATGTCCCGGTACTTGGGTTCAAGGCTTGCGACGGCGGCAGCGAACAGTATCCGGTATCCCGGCAGAAGGAGTGGGCTCAGGGGCGGGCGGCGTATGAAAGCAATGGTTTCCGCCAGCCGGTCATCCGAGCGCAAGATCCCGGAGGCATACCAGTCTTCCAGTTCCTGGCGCACCTGGGCTTCGGTGAGCGGCGGGTCCTCCACGCCCATGAGCCGGCCGGCCTGCGCCCACTCACGGACGTAGGCATCCGCGCCGCCGGGTATCGGGCGGCCCCAGATGCGGTTGGCAGTAAGGAAGGAATCCGCGTAGGTGACATGGACCCAGCGGAGCAGTTCGGGATCATTGGCGGCGTAGGGGCGGTACGCTCCGGTGCCATCCACGTAGCTTCCCCGGACATGCTCGTGGATTTTCCGCACCCGGTACGTTGCTGCCTCAGCAGCTTCCTTGGAGCCGTACGTGACGGTGAAAATCCAGCGCACGGTACTGGCCAGCCGGCCCAGAGGATCTTCCTTGAAGCCGGAGTGCTCGTATACACCCGCAAGCGCGCCGGGATGCAGGGACTGCATCAGCAGGACCCTGATTCCGGCCACGATAGTGGCCATGGAGCCATGCACCGCCCAGACGGCCGAGCCGGGAAGGTGATATCCGGCGTCGTTCCCTTCCGCCAGGCGCGGCACCCACTCGGGTGGCGTTCCGGCCGTTCCCGTGAAAGTGCGTTGAAGTTCGTACCTGTACTCGGTGAGGTAATTCCTCATGCATCCCATGAGACCGCTCTTCGCGGAACCTGTACAGAGCAATTTGTGTACAGCTCCTGCCCTGCGGAGGCGGCGGAAAGGGCAGGAGCCGTACCCACACTAGGAGCGGATGCGGCGCCTTGACGGTGCTGCTGCCACCAGCAGGGCCGCGATGGCGACGGCGGCACTGAGGATGAGGCCCGGGCGGTACTGTTCCAGCATGGCCTGGGCGCTGACGGTTCCAGCCGCCTTTCCGTGGCCGCTCACCAATGCGGTGGTGACTGCCAGGACCAGTGCTGCCCCCACCTGGGTGCTGGTCTGGATCAAACCGGCAGCCAGGCCTTGCTCAGAGTCCTTGATGCCTGTGGTGGCCTGAACGTTGATGGACGGGAAGGCCAGAGCGAATCCGATGCCCAGCAGGATCACCGAGGGCAGGATGTCCAGGGCGTAGTTGGGCGTGGTGCCCACCCGGAGGAACAGGACGTAGCCCAAGCCAAGTGCCGTGAGGCCCGTGAGGATCAGTTGGGTGGCACCGAATTTCTCGATCAGCCGGTCAGCAAAAGGTGCACTCGTGGCCACCAGCAGTCCGGCGGGCAGCAGGGCCAAAGCCATGCCCAAAGGCGTCCAACCGAGCACCGACTGCAGGAACATGGTGACGATGAACTGGAAACTCAGGTAGGAACCGAAAAGCCCCACTGCGCTGAGGTTGGCCCGGGCCACCCAGCCTTCCTTGAGGATGCCGAAGCGGATCAGTGGGTGCTTGACCTTGTTCTCGATCACCGCGAAGGCTGCAAGGACCGCTGCAGATACTGCGAATCCGGCGATAGTTGCCACAGATCCCCAGCCCTGCTCCGGCGCTGAAACCAGCGTATAGACGAGGCCGAGCATGCCCAGCGCGAGCGTCACGGCACCCCAGATGTCATGCCCGCTGTTTTCTGCGGACGGCTTGTCTTTCGGAATGAACTTCATGCCCAGCAGGACAACGGCGACGGCGATCGGCACGGACACCAGGAACGTCCACCGCCAGCTCAGGCTGGTCATTAGTCCACCGACCACAAGGCCCAATGAGAAGCCGCTGGCGCCGAACGTGGTGAAGATGGAGAGGGCCTTGTTGCGCTCGCGGCCCTCGGCGAAGTTAGTGGTGATGATCGAGAAACCTGTTGGCGCGGTGAACGCTGCGGCGAGGCCCTTGACGAACCGGGTGGCGATCAGGATGGCGGGATCATCCACGAGGCCACCGAGGAGTGAGGCTGCAGCGAATACCGCCAAGGCGATGAGGAATATGCGACGGCGGCCCAGCAGGTCCGCGAGTCGGCCGCCCAGGAGCAGGAGGCTTCCGTAACCCAGGACGTAGGCGGAGACGATCCACTGGAGGGAATCGGTTCCGAGGTTGAGTTCATGTCCGATGGAAGGCAGGGCCACGCCAACCATGGAAACATCCAGCCCGTCCAGGGCGAGGACGGTGCAGACAACCATCAGCAACAGCCACTGGGCGCGCGTCCAACGTACGGCTGCAACCACGGTCTCGGCGGATCTTTGAAGGGTGGTGGGTGATGTCATGCCACCAAGCTATATGACACGTCATTGAATGACAAGGAATATGACGCAGAATATTATGACGTGGATTCTAATGGCGGGATGGACTAGAATCGGGGCATGGCAACGACGCGTGACCGCCAACTCGTTGAGCAGTGGCGAAGCATTCAGGACTCCTACTTCCGCACCGCAGGAGCCATTGACCGCGCCTTGGAAGCCAAGTTCGATATCGGCTTGAACGAGTTCGAAATCCTGGACCTCGTGGCAGAAAGCACTGACGCCGCTTGCCGCATGAAGTCTTTGGGGGAGCGCACCCCCATGACCCAAAGCGCCGTGTCCAAGGTGGTGGACAGGCTGGAAAAAGCAGGGCTGGTCTCCCGCCAAACGTGCGCCGATGATCGTCGCTCCCTGTTTCTTGAACTCACAGAAGCCGGCCGCGCGTTGCACGAATCCGCCGCGGTGGAACACCGTGCACTGCTCAAGGAAAACCTCGGCTAAGGCGTCGTCCCCGAATCTCAAGATCCCTTGAGCAAAAACTGAGGAAACCCTGCGCTTCACTGGGGCCGGAAAGCCTTTATTTTCATTTTGATTCCCGCAACAATGGTGCTTGCACGCCAGGCTGGGGTTTGGTGCCGCTGGCTTTGGGGAGTGTTCTTGTGGGCAAGCATAGTGAATCTTACCGATATGTAGACTTGGTGCGCACCGACGGTTTTCGTCGCATGCTCATCGCCGGAATCCTGGCAGCCGTAGCCTTTTTCGCTTTTGGTTTCCAACCCCTGAATTCCGTCTCTACCGGCTCCGTGGATGGTTCTGTGGCGCAAGGCGTCGTTGGACCTTTCTCGCTTGGCAGCCTAGTGCCGCCAGAAGCCGAAACAACAGTGATCGACACCATGCCTGAGCCGCCGGCCCAAGAGGCTGGCACGCCCATGGTCTACTTCGACCGTGCACTTGTCCGGACAGTGGCCAAGGACGGATCGTCCGGCCTGACGGTCGCTTCGTCAGGCTTGTCGCGTCCACCAACCGGCAGCCTTTACGCGCCGCTGGAAGTCCTCAATCCGAGCTCTCCGTACGGCTACCGCTACAGCCCGTTGACCGGACTTCCCGGCGAGTTCCACTGGGGCCAGGATTACGCCGCGGCATGCGGCACACGCGTCTACGCCGCCGACGCCGGAGTGGTCAAGGCCGTCGGCTGGCACCCTTGGGGTGGAGGCAACCGTGTTGAGATCGAACACGGCAACGGCCTGGTCACCACGTACAACCACCTTCAAGGGATTGGTGTTACCCAAGGCCAGTCCGTGCGAGTCGGAGAAGTCATCGCCGAGGTAGGGACCACAGGGTGGTCCACTGGTTGCCACCTGCACTTTGAGACGATCGTAAACGGCCTGCACACCAACCCCAACGGCTGGATCTACTTGCCGCTCCGGCAGATCGATCCGCTGCAGAACATCACCATGGTGAACTACCAGCCTGGAGTTGGAACAGGCGTCTCTGCCTCGCCGCAGTGGGCTGTGCCGGTGTCAGACAGCAGCAACCGGGCCGTTATAGGTGGCGACAACGAAGAGAGCGTTGCTCCGCCGGTGATCACACAGCCGGGCACTTCGGGCACGACGCCGCCTGTCACCTCGGGCACGACGCCGCCTGTCACGCAGACGCCACCCGCCACTTCGGGCACGACGCCGCCTGTCACGCAGGCTGTCACACCAACTCCGACGGCCACGCCAACGCCAACCCCGACAGGGACGGCAACGCCTACGCCAACGGCTACAGCGACACCAACCGCGACGGCAACGCCAAGCCCGACGGCGACTTCCACGCCGACGCCGACGCCGACGTCCACTACAACGGCGCCTGGCACGACGACGCCTGGTACGACAACACCTGGCACAACGACTACTGTGCCCAGCACGTCGCCGGTGGCTCTCAACACCGCCACCCCGCCCGCCGTCGTCGAGCCCGTGGCGCCGGTCGCGCCCGTGGCGCCTGTTGCTCCCGCAGCGCCCGTGAATCCGGCCCCTGCTCCAGTAGCCCCTGCGCCCGCACCGGTGGCTGTTGCACCAGCCCCCGTGGTAGTTGCGCCAGCGCCGGTAGTTGTAGCACCGGCGCCCGTGGTGGTTGCTCCCGCCCCGGCCGTGGTCACTCAAACCGTGGCGCCCGTGGCTCCCGTGCCGGCGGCCCCCGTGCCCAGCCCCGCGGCAGTGCTTCCGTCAACGCCTCCGGCAGTGGTTCTTCCGCCTGGATACATCCTCATTGGCCCGGACAAGGTCCAGCGGCCGGACGGCGTGATCGTGCCGTTGTCTTCGCTCATCCTTCCCGCGTCATAAGCCAGCGAGCGTAGGTACCCCTAGGTTTCATGGCTGCGGCAGCTCCCGTAAGCTCGATGGCGGCAATCCCGCCAGACGACGTCGTCAGGAAGCGATCACATGAGAACCCTGTACAGCATTCCCCTCACCTTCAACGATGGCTCTGAAGCAGACTTCGGACGCTTTGAAGGGAAAGCGGTGCTGGTGGTGAACGTGGCCTCCGAATGCGGCTTCACGCGCCAGTACGCGGGCCTTGAGGAACTCTACGGAAAGTACCGCGAGGACGGCCTGGAAATCCTTGGCGTCCCCTGCAACCAGTTCGGCGGCCAGGAGCCCGGCGCCGACGAGGAAATCGCGGAGTTCTGCGAACGCAACTTTGGCGTCTCTTTCCCGCTCACCAGCAAGGCCAACGTCCTGGGCAAAGAGCAGCATCCGTTGTTTGCCGAGCTGACCCGGGATGAGTCCGGGCAGCCGGTCAAGGTCAAGTGGAACTTTGAAAAGTTCGTCATAAACCGTGACGGCGAGCTGGTTGCACGATTCCCCTCAACGGTTGAACCTGACGCGCAGGAACTGGTTGACGCCGTTGAAAAGGCTTTGTCATAAGAGTCCTCGAATTCGAAAGGAGAAAGAAATTTTCCAACATTCCGCCGGCAGTTGGCCTCTTGTTGGCTTGTTGTCTGGTTGGATTGGAAGTACTGGAATGACACGGGAGACGCCGTCTCCCACCAAACGCTAAGGCAGCTATGGAGCTCATCGAGGCCGAGTACCCCAAACCAGGTCATGTGCTTTTGCACTTGAGCGATCTTCACTTGGTGGCCGGTCCAGACACACTTCATGGTTCTGTTGACAGCGCTGCCAGGCTCCAGGAGATCTGCGATCAGATCATTGCCTCCAGGATCAAGCCAGAGGCCATCATCTTCACCGGAGACCTTGCGGACAAGGGCGAGTTCCGAGCCTACAAACGTCTCCGCGAAATGATTGAGCCTGTGTGCGATGCGCTCGGAGCGAAGGCCATTTGGGCCATGGGCAACCACGACAACCGCGCGAACTTCCGTTCCGCCTTCCTGGATGCATCCGTAGCGAGCCGGCCGCAGGATCCTGTGGACCGCAGCTACTTCGTCAACGGGCTCCGGATCATCACCCTGGACACCACGGTCCCCGGACACCACCATGGCGAGTTGTCCGAATCCCAGCTTCAGTGGCTGGCTGACGAGTTGGCCACTCCCGCCCCGGACGGCACCATACTTGCCCTTCACCATCCGCCGGTCCCGTGCGTCCAGGACCTGGCCGTGTTGGTGGAGTTGCGCGGCCAAGCCGCCCTGGCCGCCGTCGTCCGAAACACAGACGTCCGCACCATCCTGGGTGGCCACCTGCACTACTCGACGACGGCGAGCTTCGCCGGCATCCCGGTATCCGTCGCCTCAGCTACCTGCTATACCCAGGACCTGGGGGTGCGTGCTGGCGGACAGCGCGGACGTGACGGAGCGCAGTCGTACAACATGATCCACGTCTACGAGCACACGATCGTGCATTCCGTGGTTCCGATGTCCGGTGGCGTCACAGTTGGCGAGCCCTTGGATGCAGCCGAGGTTCAGCGGCGGCTGGGAGCGGCCGGCATCCGCATTCCGCACGAGTCCCGGGTGGGGGCCCACACGTCGCCGGGCACGCACACCTCCTCGCTTCCGCTTGTTTCTCCCGGTGGCTTTACTTCTCCCAAGGTGCCTTAACCGGGAAGTACTTCTCCAGGAAGTCGGTCACCAGGTCTGCTCGTTCATTCGCCTCGACTTCGGGGAAACTGCCGTCATTCAGGCAGAAGAAGTCCATGTGGCGCTTTGCGAGCAGCTTGGGCAGGTAGTGCAGTCCGGCCCACATGGTGGAGTCCACATACCTGACCTTGGCGTTGGTCTGCGTAACGGCGCGGCCCGTGAGCAGTGCGTAGTAGTGGTAGAACGAGTTGGTCACTGAAATGTTGTCGGCGGCCCGGAACCGGCTGCCAGCGGTCTTCGCGAACTCGGCGGGAAATTCCTTCTCCATCTGGGCCACCACGCTCCGGCGCAGGGGAGCGGCTGTGTGTTCCAGGTGCCTGGTGGTGATCCGTCCGAAGCGTTCCCACAGCAGCTTGCGGTTGACACGTGCAGCGTTCTCGAAGCCACTGCGTTCGGCATCGTTCTCTCCGAGCCCAATTCGCGTGTCAGCCTCGATGAACTTGGTGATTCCTCCGGGCGTGAAGAACATGTCCGGGCCAACGGGACGGCCGAAGAACATGTCGTCGTTGGAGTAGAGGAAGTGCTCGGACAGTCCCTCGATGTGGTGCAGCTGGCACTCCACGGCTTGCGAGTTGTGGGTGGGCAACACTGACGGATCGGCGAAGAACTCTTCGCTGCGCACGATCGTCACCGAGGGGTGGTCGGCCAACCACGCCGGGGCGGGCGAATCGGTGGCGATGAAGATCCTGCGGATCCACGGTGCAAACATGTGTACCGAGCGCAGCGCATACTTCAGCTCGTTGATCTGCCGGAAGCGTGCCTCATGGTCGTCGCCCTCGCCGAGGACAGCCCCAGACTGCTGGGCGCGCCTCCTGGCGATGTATTCGGGGTCGCTGCCATCCACCCACGAGAAGACGATGTCGATGTCGAAATCGATGTCGCTTGCATGGTCAGCGAACATGTTCTCGATGGTCGGCCAGGTGAGGCCGTGGCGCTGCACGGTACCGCGAATGGCGTCCTGGCGCAGCATGGTGCGCCGGGTCAGGGAATTCTCCACGGGGAGTTCAAGGTGGTCGCCTTCGAACCTCCACAGTTCCAACTGGACACCAAGGGCAGGGCCGTACCAAAGCCCGCCGCCGAGCTCCACCCTGGGCCGGTACAAGCGGAAGATCCGTGCCTTCCGGTTGGCCGAGAGTTCGCCATCTGCCACCAGGACCGAGGTTTTCTTCTTGGCATCGACGGTCATGGAGTAGAACGGCTCATTGCGGAAGGCARCAACCAGGGCCTCGCGCACATCCTTGCGCGACTCCCAGTCGACGGCGATGACCGGCCTTTCGTCGTTGCCACGCACCAGGATGAAGTCCACGCCGGCTGCGTCCAAGGCAGCGCGGATGGCCAGGAGGTCAGCAACCATGGCCTGCTGGGGCGTGAGGTCGCCGTTAAGGAGGGCGTATCGCCCGCGGTGACGGACGACGTCGGACCTGTGCTTCAGGTGGGCAACGACGGCAGGTGAGACCGCCTCGGCGATCGCATCTTCCTCTACGGTGGGGCTGCCGTGGTAAATCGGATCGACCTGTGCTTGAGTGATGGCTTTTCTCCGTACTGTTGTGAGTCGTTACTGTTGTGAGTCGTTTCTGGGGAATGCAGGAGTCTAAATGGCGAGGGCGTCGCGCCAGCTGCGCAGGAAGGCTCCGCCGGCGTCGTCGTGAATGACGTCGTCCGCCAGCTCGAGGTCAGCGGCGGTAAGAATGGTGTAAGGCTTCACCGGAACGCCGTCTGCGGGCCGGACGTCCACGTGCTTCACGTCGTGGTCGTTGTGGTGAAGCCAGTCTGCCATGGCGTAGTCCGTACGGGAATCACCTACTGTGCGCCAGGAGAGTGGGGTGATTCCCTGGGCGGCCAACAATTCCACTGCCCGGCTGGCGCCAAGGTCCTTGCCCAAGCGGACGGATTCGATGTCCGTGGAAATGATGGTGGGGTCCAGTCGGTAGTCCACGGTGTCATCGGACTCAGGGGCGTGGTGGTCCAGGATGGCGGCGTTCAGGCCGTGGCGGCCCATGATGTTCAGGGCATCGGCGTCGAAGAGTTTTTGCTCGGCCAGGTAATCTTCGCTGGCCACTTCAAGGTGCTGTTCAACGGAGACCATGGCGCGCTTGGTCTCATCGAAGAACATATGCGCGGAGTAGTCCTCGGCAACGAGCCTGCGGATGTCATCCCCGTATGCCTTGGGAACGGCGAGTTCGTGGTCCACGTGGATGGGGCCAGGACCGGCGGCGGTGTAGCTGAACCACACGGCGCCCTTTTCGCAGATGGCGTGGATGATGGTGTCGGCCGGCATTCCAGCAGCGATCATCGGCCCCATGACCTGTTCGCTGATGAAGGCATCCGAGCGGCCTGTGTTGAAGATGACGGGTATGCCGGCCGAAGCCAGCGCCACGAGGTCTGCGATGATATCCGGCTTGACGTCGCGCGTCACAGGGCTGGCGATGGGGCCGTCGACGTCCAGCAGCAGCGCGAGGGCTGGGGCCGTGTGGGCAGCGGTCCGGTCGGTACCTTGGAGCGATTGAGTCATGCCCCTATTCTGTCAGTCCCCGAGGTGTGCATCACAGCTGTGACGCCAGACGTTCGGATAGTCACCGTTTGGCCACAACCTGCGTGTGCCGGGGGTCACAAGTTCCGTTAGCGCAGCAACTTCCATAGGCTTGCAGGGTGATCTTCAAAGCTGTGGGCGAGGGACGCCCGTACCCTGACCATGGATATTCCGCGCCCCGTGACTGGGCTGCCCTTCCACCGCGGCCCGTTCGCCTCGACGAACTTGTGACCACCAAGCGCACCCTTGATCTGGAGGCGTTACTGGCAGAAGATTCTACGTTTTTTGGCGATTTGTTCCCGCACGTGGTTCAGTACCAGGGCGTGCTGTACCTCGAAGATGGGCTGCATCGGGCAGTCCGCACCGCGCTCCACCAGAGGACGGCCATCCACGCACGCGTGCTGGTGATCGATGGCTAGGCAGCGCAAGCGTCCCAAAGATGTGACGCAGTTGCACGGGCACCATGTGGTGACCGGACCGGAGCTTCGTGCCACCTTCGCCGAGGACGCACGTGCCCAACGCAGCCGCTTCCGGCGCCGGGTCTTCCACGCCATCGTTCTTGTCCTGCTGGTTGGTGTCATAGCCGCCGGAGCAATCGGCGCCTGGGCCATCATGAACGGCGTCATCAGGATTCCGACGGCGATCGCCAGCAAGGCGCCCACCAGCCTCTGCCCCACCACCACGTTCGATTACGTGCCGAACGAAACCGTGAATATCAAGGTCTTCAACGCCACATCGCGTGCAGGCCTGGCAACTACTGTTGCCGACGAGTTCAAAGCACGGGGGCACAAAGTCCTATCCGTGGACAACAGTGATACTGCCTACTCGGGGATCGGCGTGGTGGTTTCAGGAGTCAAAGGCCAAGCAGCTGCATTCAACATCCAGCGGAATTTGGCCGGAACGGATTACTTCCAGGACAACCGCGAAGACGAATCAGTGGACGTAGTCCTCACCCGTGGCTTTCAGGGCTTGGTGGAACCGCAGCTCGTGGATCAGACTCCCGGCAAGCTCAGCTGTCCGCGTGAGGACCTGAGGATTGCGGATACTTCCCGATGGCCGATCATCCCCACTCGCCCGGCTCAGTAGGGCGGGACAGTAGGCCGGGCTGACGACGCGTAGGCTGATTTTCGCCACGCAAAGTGGTGGGCGATGCCCTGATTTGGGTGTCGCCGCCCTGTTGCTCTGGCGTTAGCCGGCCAGGGTGTCAGGGACTGCACCATCCACGCGGATGGGCTTACCTGCCTCGTCGAACTGCGCTCCCGCACCTAGCTGGATGAACCGCACCGTTTGCGCTGTCTGGAGCTCGACGTCGGAGGCTGGGGCAGGCGGGGGAGTCTCGCCGTCGGGCGTTCGGTTGCGTCGTGCGGCGCTTGCTGAGAGTGTGCCGTGGATGAGCCGCGCCAACTGGGCGACATCCGTGTCCGGCAGGTAGCCCTGCTGGACGCCGTCAGTCAGGATGTCCTGGAGGAGGACGTTGAGATCGCCCACATGATCCGCGAGCTTAGCGAACGAGGCTGGCGATAAGACGGCGGCCATCGCTGGCCCCGGCGGAAGGTGGCGGCGCCTGAGGTCCTCTACCTGGGCGCGGACGTAGAGGGCCAGCCGGTCCACCGGGTTATCAAGGGCTGCAAGCGATTCGCGAAGGTCCACGATGAAGCGCTCGGTTTCATCCAGCGCGTAAGCAATGAGCAGTTGCTCCATGTCTGCGTAGTAGTTGTAAACGGCAGTGCGGCCAACACCTGCGTGGCGCGCGACGTCCGTCATGGTGAGGCCGGGCAGGCCATGGGTAAAGAGGAGCTCGCCAAAGGCGGTCAGAATACGGCGTTGGGTCTCGGCGCGTTGGGCAGCATTCGTGGCGGCCGTGATCCTGGGCATATAGACACTTTACAATGATGTGTCACCAAGTCCTGCCAATTGGTGTACACCTGGCGCCCTTGGAGGCCTGCCGGGGCGCGTTAGGTTCAGACAAACTCGCGTAACATCGTGGGAACCGGACTCGAACTTCACCCGGACACTAAATTCACAAGGGGGACTGTTGCGGGCAACGGTCAAGGATGTGGCACGCCGCGCGGGCGTGTCGCCGAAAACCGTCTCGAACGTCATGAACGGGATCGTGCCGGTCAGCGCTCCAACGCGGCTCAGGGTTGAGCAGGCAATGCAGGAGCTGGACTACGTTCCCAACCTTTCCGCCCGCGGACTCCGCAACGGCCGCTCCGGTGTGATCGCCTTGGCCTTGCCTGACCTGGCCACCCCGTTCTCCGCTGAGATAGCGCAGAGCATTGTGGAAGTAGCCCACGAGCAAGGCTGGAGCGTCCAGATCGAGGAAACCGGTTCGGACCCGCAGCGCGAGCAGGAGTTGATGACCCGCGCGCGCTCCAACCTCATCGATGGGCTCATTCTCAATCCGGTGGTGCTGGATGAAAGTGCCGTCAAGGTTGGGGTGGCCTTGCCTCCCGTGGTGCTGCTGGGCGAAGTGAGCCAGGAGCTTGCGGACCGGGTTTATGTGGACAGTTTCGCGGCGGCACGGGATATGACGCTGGCCCTGGCCAAATCCGGGCGTCGGCGTATCGCCGTGCTCGGCATAAACAAGACCAGGCAGTCTGCCACGTCGATTCAACGCAGACAGGGCTACGAGGCTGCACTCCAGATCCTCGGGATCCCCTTGGATGAATCCCTGCTGATTTCCTGCTCGCCTTGGACGCCTGGAGCTGCAGCCGAATCACTGACCCGCTATCTGGATTCCAACCCGCTGCCGGAGGCGCTGTTCTGCTTCACGGATTCGCTGGCCATTGGAGCCCTCAATACGCTGTGGAAGAGGGGCGTCCGTGTTCCTGATGACGTCGCGGTGGCCGGTTTCGACGACGTCATGGATGGGCGCTACGCAGTTCCCTCGCTGACCACCGTATCTTTCGACAAGCGGACCATTGCCACCGAAGCGCTGCGCCTGCTCACTGAGCGTGTGGCGGACAGGGGCCACGGACAACGCGTCGTCACGGTGGACTACACCATTGTAGAGCGGGACAGCACGGGCTAAGCGGCCTTTCAAATTTAAGTGTGTGCGCTAACAATTTCTCTTGCCTCAGATATTACAACGATGTAATGTGAGAGCCGCGTCACCCCCGGGTCACCCTTTTACCCGGCAGTGGAGATGCACCGAAGCCGGATTTGCGCAGCAGTTGTGTCCTTTTCAGCGGACCCTTCCAAAGGAGTGACGGGTGAAGCAGTTTGAATCTTTGACCGGGAAACAGTTGTCCCGGAGACAGTTATTAACGGGATCGGCCCTCCTCGGAGGCGGGCTTCTGGCCACCAGCCTCACAGGCTGTGGAGGTACAGCCGGAGCTGCATCCGTGCAGACCATCAACTTCTGGCATCTCCTCTCCGGAGGTGACGGCACCAAGATGCAAGCCATGATTGCCAACGCCAACCAAGCCAATCCCGGCTTCAAGGTGCACCCCACCGTGTTGGCGTGGGGTCCTCCGTACTACACCAAGCTGGCCATGGCATCTGCCGGGGGCCGACCTCCTGAGGTAGCTATTATGCACGCCAGCCGGGTCCCGGGATATGCCCCGGGCGGCCTCATAGAGCCTTGGGATCTGGGGCTGCTCGCGGAGAATGGCATCACGCCGGAGAACTTCGCGCCGCGCATCTGGGAAAAGGGCCAGCAAGATGGGAAGGTTTTCTCCATCGCGCTGGACTCCCACCCGTTCATCATGTTCTACAACACAGACGTCGCCGGTAAAGCCGGGCTCCTGGAAAGTAATGGCCAGTTGCAGGAGGTCAGTTCGCCTGGCGAGTTCAAGGCCATGGCACTGGAGATGCAAAAGATCACCAAGGCCCACGGATTGTCCTTTGGCTACCTGAACCTGGGCTCGCAGATGTGGCGGCTGTTCTACACGCTCTACAAGCAGCACGGAGCGGAAATTGTCCTCACGCCCGGCCGGCAGATGGAGGCGGACAGGGACGCTGCGATCGAATCGCTGGAGTTCATGGCCTCGCTCTTCGACGACACCATCGCGGCCAAGAGCGGCGACATCAACACCGGTATCGCAGAATTCGTCCGTGGCGATTCGGGAATGCTCTTCAGTGGTGGCTGGGAATTGCCCACCATGAAGAAGGCAAAGTTGCCGGTTGACGCCGCCACCATCCCCACTCTTTATGGGACACCGGCCTCCTACGCCGACTCGCATTCCTTCGTCCTCCCGCGGCAGCTCGCGGTAGATGAAGCGAAACGGAAGGATGCGTACAAGTTCGTCAGTGACGTTCTGAAGGGTTCGCTGTTGTGGGCTGAGGCCGGCCATATCCCGGCCTACCAGCCGGTGGTTCAATCGCCGGACTACGGGAAGCTCACGCCGCAGATCCACTACGCCAACGCGGCGGACATCATCGCCTACGATCCCGAATCCTGGTTCAGCGGCTCGGGATCGGACTGGCAGACCTACTTTGCCGAGCATATCCAGAACGTGCTTCTGGGGCGCGACAAAGCAAGCACAGGGTGGGATGGCTTCGTGGCCCGCACCAACGACCTTCTATCCCGGCCCAACCCGGTCTGACCGGTACCAGCGCACCGAGCGACAAAGGAGTCCTTCATGAGTTCCTCTACACTGTCCCGGCAGACAAGCCAACCACGGACAACACCCAGCCCAGGCAAGGCCGGGCTATCTCTGCGAAGAAGCAGGGACAATGTGAACGGATGGGCCTTCGCAACCCCGTTCCTGGTGTTCTTCCTCGTCTTCCTCGTTTGGCCCATTCTGTACGGCTTCTACATGAGTCTCACGGGCAAATCCCTGACAGGCGCCAACGACAGTCTCATCGGCTTTGCAAACTACGCTGAAGCCTTTGCCGATGCCGGCATGTGGCGTTCATTGGGCAACACCCTGTACTTCACAGTCATCAGCACTGTCCCCCTGGTGCTGGTTGCGTTGGTGATGGCGGCGCTCCTGAATATCGGCCTTCCAGCCCAGTGGCTATGGCGGCTTTCCTACTTTGCACCGTTCCTGTTGGCTTCCACGGTTGTGTCGTTGTTCTTCGTCTGGATGTACAACCCGCAACTGGGTTTGATCAACGATTTCCTGTCAAAGTTCGGAATACCAAAAGTCGGGTGGCTGAACGATCCCAATGTGGCCATGTGGTCAATCGTGATCGCGACACTCTGGTGGACGGTGGGCTTCAATTTCCTTCTCTACCTGGCGGCAATGCAGAACATCCCCGTCCAGCACTATGAGGCAGCGTCACTGGATGGTGCCGGCCCTTGGCGGCAATTCTTCTCCATCACTCTGCCGCAGCTCACGCCCACCACCGTAATGATCGTGTTGCTCCAGATCCTGGCTTCCCTGAAGGTCTTTGACCAGATTTACCAGATGACAGCCGGGGGTCCGGGCGGATCTACCCGTCCCGTGGTCCAGTACATCTTCGAAACCGGGTTCACCGGATACCGGCTGGGGTATTCCGCAGCTATCTCCTACATCTTCTTCGGACTGATTGTGCTGGTTTCCGCGCTGCAGTTCGTCATCACCCGCCGCAGGAGCGCATAGCCATGGCAACCCCTACCCTCACCCGTTCGACCCCAGCCGCGCCCACCACCGCCCTGAAGATCCGCCAGCCGCGCAAGAAGCTGACCGTCGGCAGGGTCGCAGCAGTCGTCGTCGCCGCTTTGATCGCTGTCCTCTGGCTGATCCCGTTCGCATGGGCCACGGTCACTGCCTTCAAGTCCGAAGCGGATGCGTCGGCGTCCAAGGTCAGCTGGTTCCCGCCGTCGGGCTTTACCTTCGATGCCTTCGTCAATGTGTTCCAAGCCGGGAACATCCCGCTCTGGACGTGGAACTCGCTCTACACCTCCGCAGCCATCACGGCAATCACACTGGTGATCTCGGCTCTCATGGCTTACGCAC
Organism: Paenarthrobacter sp. 10N417; assembly: GCF_056394745.1. Taxonomy (NCBI): domain Bacteria; kingdom Bacillati; phylum Actinomycetota; class Actinomycetes; order Micrococcales; family Micrococcaceae; genus Paenarthrobacter; species Paenarthrobacter sp. 10N417. The sequence goes on along the minus strand of NZ_JBFTIL010000026.1, from coordinate 43,719 downwards.
TCTCCAGGATCGAGTTCAAAGGCAAGAAGGTTCTGATGGTCGTGATCATCGCCGCCATCATTGTCCCGCCACCCGTGCTGATGATTCCGCTCTTTTACCAAATGCTCGCGTTCAAAATGATCGATACCTCCTGGGCCATCATTTTGCCGCAGGTGATCCATCCCGCCATGGTGTTTGTTCTCAAAAAGTTCTTCGACCAGATCCCGCATGAGCTTGAAGAAGCGGCAGTAATGGACGGTGCCAGCCGTCTACGGATCTTCCTGCAGATCATCCTGCCGTTGTCCCGGCCCATCCTGGCCGCCGTCGCGATCTTCGTGTTCATCGGTGCGTGGAACAACTTCCTGTGGCCCTTCATCTCCACCAACGACGACTCCCTGCTGACCCTCCCCGTAGGTCTGCAAACCATCAAGAGTGCTTACGGCGTCCAGTACGCACAGAACATGGCGTCCGCCTTGTTGGCAGCTTTGCCGCTCATCGTCGTCTTCCTGTTCTTCCAACGCCAGATCATCAAGGGCGTCGCGACGACGGGACTCGCCGGAACCTGATCCGGCACCTTCGCTCACCAACTGTTTGAGAACACAACCAAGGAGATACATGTCCCGCGCACGCATCACCCTCGATCGCGATTTCACCATCGGCGAGGTACCTCGACGCCTCTTCGGCTCCTTCGTGGAACACATGGGCCGCTGTGTGTACAGCGGCATCTACGAACCCGGACACCCCGAGGCCGACGAGAACGGCTTCCGCCAGGACGTCCTGAAGCTGGTCAAGGAACTTGGCGCCACTGTTATCCGGTACCCCGGCGGCAACTTCGTCTCCGGCTATAACTGGGAAGACGGCATCGGCCCCCGCGAAACCCGGCCCCGCCGCCTGGACGGTGCCTGGCACACGGTGGAAACGAATGCTTTCGGCCTGCACGAGTTCGTGGACTGGTCCAAGCAGGCCGGCACGGAAATCATGGAAGCCATCAACCTGGGCACCAGGGGAGTGGATGCTGCCCGCGAGATCGTGGAGTACGCCAACCACCCCGGCGGGAGCTACTGGTCCGATCTCCGCGCCAAGAACGGCCACAAGGACCCGTTCGATATCAAGCTGTGGTGCCTCGGCAACGAGATGGATGGGCCGTGGCAGATCGGCCACAAGACCGCCGACGAATACGGGCGCCTAGCCCAGGAAGCGGCCAAGGCCATGCGCTTCGTGGACCCAGACATTGAGCTTGTTGCATGCGGCAGTTCCAACTCCCGGATGCCGACGTTCGGCGCTTGGGAGCAGACCGTCCTGACACACACCTACGACGAGGTGGATTACGTTTCCCTCCATGCCTACTACTACGAGCACGAAGGCGACGTCGGCAGCTTCCTGGCATCCGCCGTCGATACTGACTATTTCATCGAGTCAGTGATCGCCACCGCGGACGCCGTGCGGGCCAAGGGCAAGCACAAGAAACACATCAACCTGTCATTCGACGAATGGAACGTCTGGTACCAGCGCGGCCTGGACACTGAGGACCAGCCTCACAACGTGATCAAGGCGGGCTGGCGCGAGCACCCCCGTGTCATCGAGGACAAGTACAACGTGACGGATGCGGTGGTGGTGGGCACCCTGCTCAACTCGCTGCTCCGCCACGGCGACCGCGTCAAGATCGCCAACCAGGCGCAACTGGTCAACGTCATCGCGCCCATCCTGTCAGAAGAGAACGGACCGGCCTGGAAGCAGACCATTTTCCACCCGTTCGCGCGGATGGCTGAGCTCGCCAAGGGCCAGATCCTTCGGCTTTCGGTGGACTCGGACAAGTACTCGAACAGCCGCTTCGGGGACACGGACCTTGTGGACGTCAGCGCGACGTGGAACGAGGAAACGGGCCGGGCGGCATTGTTCTTCGCGAACCGCGGGCTGGAAGAAGCTGCCGACGTCGAGGTTGCCCTGCGCGGCTTCGACGCCCGCCAGGTTCTCCGCGCCGAAGTCCTGGAGATCCCCGAGGGCGGCGACAGGTTCACCACCAACACGCAGGACCAGCAGGGCCGCGTCGGTCTGAAGCCGCTGGAAGGCGTCAAGGCGACTGGTTCGGAGCTTCGGCTCACGCTGCCCGCATTGTCCTGGGCCGTCGTCGAGCTTGAGGTTGTGAAGGCCTAGCGCCGCCCTTTAAGAGCAACGCTGGGTCACTTATGGCCTATCCCGAGGGGGATTATGGGCCATAAGTGACCTCGCGTTGTTTTAATTGACGCTGCAGCCGTCCGGACCGCAGGCCTCGGCGTCGGATGCGCCCACGGGGATCAGGGGATTGGCTTCCTGCCATGCCTGGTTCAGCGCCTCACTGAAGAGCTCAGCCGGCTGGGCGCCCGAGATGCCGTACTTGCGGTCGATGACGAAGAACGGAACGCCGGTGACGCCGATGGCGCGCGCTTCATTGATGTCCTCGTTGACGGCGTCTGAATATTTGTCAGTGGTGAACAGCTCCGCCACTTCGCCCGCGGGGAGTTCCAGAGCGGTGCCAAGTTCCGTCAGATACTCCTGGTTGCCGATGTCCTTGCCATGCTCAAAGTGATCGCTGAGCAGGCGTTCCTTCGCGGCATCCTGGCGGCCATGGGCTGCGGCCAGGTGGATGAGGCGGTGAGCCGTGAAGCTGTTGGCAACCACTACCTTGTCGAACTGGTAGTCCAAGCCTTCGCCCTTGGCGGTCTCCGTGACGTGGGCGAACATCTGCTTGACCTGCTCCGGAGCCATGCCTTTGCGCTTGCTCAGATAATCCAGTTCCGTGCCGTCATAGTGCTCCGGGATTGAGGGATCCAGCTGGTAGCTCTTCCACTCAATGTCCACGGAATCACGGTGCGGGAACTGTGCCAGGGCAGTCTCAAAACGGCGCTTGCCGATGTAGCACCACGGACACGCGACGTCGGACCAGATCTCAATCTTCATGCTGTGATCAACCTCCAGGGCCGCGGGGGCATTCCGGAAAAGTCTGTTATTTTCGTCACCCATTGCCGGGGCGGGCGTGCCCAGCCTAATGTGTGAAGCAGGTTATGCAGCTAGCCGGTGGGGCGCTCTTCGCCCCAGGAATCGCGTGTGTCTGGGGCCGCGATCAACACGAGGTTGAACCCCGTGCGTGGGTTCGCATATTTGTGGAGGCCTTCAGCATGCGCATTGGACTCATCGTTGGGCCATGGTTCACAGTGCCCCCGGAACGGTATGGCGGCACGGAGCGGGTGGTGGACGCCTTGGCGCGGGCCTTGGCCGATGCCGGGCACGAGGTGCTCCTGGCCACGGCAGCCGACAGTACTTGCCCGGTTCCCCAATTGCGGGGCTTTGGGCCGAGCGAGCCTGAAGAGTTGGGGCAGACGCTCAGCGAGTTGCACCACGTCATCAAGGCTTATGCCGGCATGAAGGACGTGGACATTATCCACGACCACACCCTTGCCGGGCCCCTCTACGCCCACCGGCCGCCGGGTGTTCCCGTAGTGACCACCGTCCATGGCCCGCTGACACCGAGGTATGCAGGGCTCTACCGGGATATGGCCCAGGACACCGCAATCATCGGCATTTCGCGTGACCAATGCAGCCGCATTTCCGACCTGCAAATATCCGCAGTCATCCACCATGGCCTGGACCTGTCCACGGTTTCTGTCGGCGACGGGGCCGGCGGCTACGCATGCTTTGTTGGACGTATGTGCCCGGACAAAGGCTTGCTGGAGGCGGTGGCAGTTGCCCGCGAGGCCGGTGTGCCGCTGCGCATCGCGGCCAAGATGCATGCCAAGGAGGAGCGGGACTACTTCCACGACGTCGTGGAGCCGATCCTTGGGTCACAGGAAGAATTCCTCGGCGAACTCTCAGATCCGGAGAAGTACGAACTGATGGGTGGAGCGATGGCCCTGATCAACCCCATCCAGTGGCATGAACCGTTCGGGCTGGTCATGATTGAGGCGTTGGCCACAGGAACACCAGTTCTGTCCACCCCCATGGGCGCGGCACCGGAAATAGTCCAGCATGGCGTCACAGGATATCTCGCGCAGACCAATGAACTCGCAGGGTTTGTACAGGACGTGCAAGGGCTTAGCCGTGCGGAGTGCCGGCGTACCGTGGATGAGTATTTCAACGCAGCACGGATGGCGGCGGACCATCTGGAGCTTTATGCCACGGTCATCGAAGAATTCAAGGCCGGAGGCCTTCCCGGCGACGGCAAGTTGCAAGACAATCAGAGGCAAGCCCCCATCAACCTGTGATTGATAAGCAGGACATTTCCCGAGGAAGGCTTCGTGGGCCATGACTGCTTGGAACGCCGATACGGAGGCAGGCGCTTCCGAGCTGGGCGCCGTGACCATCGTCGAAGGTTCATCCTTCTGCATCTCAGCCCATTCCGGTGACATCCACGGCGGCGGCTCCCAAGGCACCTACTACCAGGACACCCGGATCGTGTCGCGTTGGATCCTCAGGATCAACGGTGCCCTTCGGGAACCATTGGTCACCACCAACCGAACCGCCTTTCAGGCCGAATATGTTGGCCGGGCCTGCTCCAGCGATGGCCGCTTCGACAGTCCGCTGGTGGTCCAGCATGAGCGGCACGTGGGCGCCGGCCTGCGGGATGATCTCACCATCAGGAACTACTCCGGCCAGCCGGCGCCGTGCGAAATCGAGTTGCTCATCGACGCCGACCTCGCAGACCTCTTCGACGTCAAGGGTGGCCGGGCAAGCAGGGCAGGAGCCGCCGAGAAGACTGCCCACAAGAAGGAGCTGCACATTGAGTCCGTCCACGCCAACGGGGAACGCCGTGGCGTGGTGTTCCGGGCTTCGGGAGCCAAAGCGAATCCGGAAGGATTAACGTTCCACATCACCATCCCTCCCCGCAGTCAATGGAGTACCAGCGTCATTGCCATTCCGTTGATCAACGGAAAACGACCCGATGACCCGTTCACGGAAACCACGGCGCTGCACCACACCATTGGGGTACGGCGGCACATGGCGTGGGCAGAGCACATTCCCCGGATCGCTGTCACGGACAGAAACGTTGAGGAAGTCCTGGAACGAAGCCAGAGCGATCTTGGTTCGTTGCGGATCTTCGACCACGAACACCCTGGGCGTGCTGCAGTCGCAGCAGGCGCACCCTGGTTCATGGCACTTTTTGGACGCGACTCTATCGTGGCGTCGTACATGTCACTCATGGTGGATCCCGGACTGGCAGCGGGCTCGTTGCAAACACTGGCCGGACTTCAGGGCAGCAAAGAGGACGTCGACTCCGAGGAAGAACCGGGCCGGATGCCCCACGAGGTGAGGCTGGGAGTCACCGCAGGACTCTCCTTGGGCGGAACCGCCTACTACGGGACGATCGATGCGACCCCTCTCTTCGTCATGCTGCTGGGGGAGCTGAGCCGATGGGGCTTGGGCGCGGACATCATCGAGTCCCTCCTTCCCCATGCCGATCGTGCTATCTCCTGGATGGAAAACTACGGTGACCGGGATGGCGACGGGTTCATCGAATACCAACGCCCCAACAGCCACGGCCTGATCAATCAAGGGTGGAAGGACTCCTGGGACGGCATCAACTTCGCCGGCGGCAAGATCGCTGAAACCCCCATTGCCCTGTGCGAGGTCCAGGCCTACGCCTACGGCGCCTACGTTGGGCGTTCGCTGCTGGCGCGCGCCGCGGGCGATACCGCCGTCGAGCGCCGTTGCGCCGACCGGGCCGAAGCGCTGAAGGATGCGTTCAACGAGGCTTTCTGGCTGCCGGACAAGGGCTATTTCGCCCTTGCCCTGGATAAGGACAAGAAACCCGTGGATTCCTGTACGTCCAACATGGGCCACTGTTTGTGGACGGGCATTGTGGACGAGGACAAGGCTGCACTTGTGGCGGAGCGGCTGATGTCGCCTGAGATGTTCACGGGCTGGGGGATCCGCACCCTGGGTTCGGACATGGGAGCTTACAACCCCGTCAGCTACCACAACGGCTCGGTCTGGCCGCACGATACGGCTCTCGTGGCGACTGGACTCATGCGGTACGGCTTCGTCAAGGAAGCCAGCCGGGTAGCGAGTGGATTGTTCGACGCCGCTGAGCACTTTGGCGGTCAGCTTCCGGAACTGTTCTGCGGCTTTGACCGCTCGGACTTCCCGGAGCCGGTGCCCTATCCGACGGCGTGTTCCCCGCAGGCGTGGGCGGCTGCGGCCCCGATTCAGCTGGCCCGCATCCTGCTGCGGTTTGACCCCGATTTCACCAGGAAAGTACTCCATCTGGCGCCCATCCTCCCGGACGCGTTCGGGGAGTTCAAAGCCGAAAACGTGCTGCTGGGGCGCTCGCGGGTCACCATCCAGGCTTCCGCGGGCAATGGCACCGTGACAGGATTGCCGGCCGGCTTGGAGTTGCACTCCGATCCCCGACCACCCTTGGCGGGGGACTTGTTCGGCTAGCTGGCCACGGCCTCAGGCCGAGCTGCCATTGGCTAGAGCGCGTGCTCCATGACGAAATCATGTTCCACGGTGTCGCCCAGTTTGAAGGACTTGGTGCCCACCCTCTGAAAACCACTCTTTTCGTAGAAACGGATGGCCTTGGCGTTTTCACTGTTAACGCCGAGCCAGAGTCCGGCCGCGCCCTTCTCCGCCGCGTCGGCGATGGAGGCCTTCATGAGGCGGGATGCGGCTCCTTGGCCGTGGTGGTCCGGGTGGACGTAGCACTTGCTGAGTTCCGTGGAGGGGAGCGCCGAGAGGACAGAAGCTACATCCGGGTCGCCTGCCGGCTTGGCAATCAGCATGGTGTACCCGTTGAGCTGGCCGTCGTCGTCGAGCACCAAAATGGTGATGTTCGGATCGGCGAGGTAATCCACAAAGTTCGCTTCGGCGAGCGTCTTCTCGAGATGGGCCTGTATGTCCGCCGGTGAGGCGCCCGGTGGGCACGCCAGCGGGAAGGTGACGGCCGCAAGCTCAGCCAGCTTCCCGGCGTCGTCCGCTGTTGCTGTTCGAATGGTCTCGGCCACGTGGCCCTCCTTGCAGTTTGTGAACGGCTAATGCCCCTAAGAACGAATCTTAAGGGCATTAGTTGTTCACAATCTCCCGGTTTTGCGTTTAGTCGGCTTTCACCGCGAGCACCGGGCAGTCCGCTTCCAACAGGATCCGTTGCGAGACGCTGCCCATGATGAGTTTGCCTACCGGGCTGCGGCGGCGGAGGCCAATCACAATCAGCTCCGCGTTGTGCTCGTCCGCCGCATCCAGTACCTCAGCAGCGGCATCGTGGCCGCGGACGGGCTGCTTGATGATGTGCTCGATGCCTTGCAGGGCAAGGCGCTCCTCGATGGTCTGGATCTCCGGTTCCTGCGCATACCTGTTGTCCACCAAGGCGTCGCCCTTGGAAGAATTGATCACCAGCAGGGTGTCGTTGCTTTTCTTGGCTTCGGCAATGGCTTGGGTCAATGCGGCTTCGCCCTCGGGCGTGGGGACGTAGCCCACCACGATGGTCATGGCTTCTCCTTGTTGTGGTGGATGTCGTGCTGGAGCGGGGTGGTGGTTTTGTCTGCTTGGATGGCGGCGTCCTCCGTCAGGAGTGCTTCACTGGGGTGCGCCGGGACCACGCTGGCTGGCACCGGACGGTTGCGGCGGACCAGCTTGAAGAGCAGCGGCCAGAGGATGACGATAGCCACGATGATGTAGACGACGACGGCGATTGGCTCGCTCCACAGCCCGGCGGGGTCACCGGCGAACAGCTGGAGAGTCCTGCGCAGCTGGCCTTCGATGCGCGGGCCGAGGATGACGCCCAGAATCAGGGGCAACACAGGTAGCCCGAAGCGCCGCATCATGAATCCCAAGGCTCCGAGCACCAGCAGGATCACCAGGTCGAACGCCTGCAGGTTCACCGAGTAGGCGCCCAACGTAGCGAAGAAAAGGATGCCGGCGTAGAGGTAGGGCCGCGGAAGCTGCAGCAGCTTTGCCCACAGGGGTGCAAGGGGCAGGTTGATGAGCAGGAGCAGCAGGTTGCCGATGAAGAGGCTCGCGATGAGCGCCCACACCAGGGGACCTTGGCTGGAGAACAGCTGCGGACCGGGCTGGATGCCGTAGGAGGTGAAAGCCGCGAGCATGACGGCGGCTGTGGCGTTGGTGGGCAGGCCGAGGGCAAGCATTGGGGTCAGGGTCCCGGCGGCTGCAGCGTTATTGGCCGCCTCCGGGCCCGCGACGCCTTCGATGGCTCCCTTGCCGAATTCCTCCGGATATTTGGTCAGCCGTTTCTCGGTGACATAGGAGAGGAAGGTGGGGATCTCGGCACCACCGGCGGGGAGTGCACCAAACGGGAAGCCGAACGCCGTGCCACGCAACCAGGGTTTCCAGGAGCGGGCCCAGTCCTTCTTGCCCATCCAAGGCCGTCCGACGGGAATGATGTGAAGCGGTGAACGCCGCAAGTGCGCGGCAACCCACAGTGCTTCACCCACGGCGAAGATGGCCACTGCCACCACCACGATGTCCAGGCCGTCGGCCAGCATCGGCTGACCGAATGTCAGGCGGCGCTGTCCCGTAACGGAGTCAATGCCCACCAAACCGATGGCCAAGCCCAGTCCCAAGGAGGCAAAGCCCCTGAGCCGGGATGAACCCAGGACTGCGGTGACGGCCAGCAAAGCGAGGATCATGATGGCGAAGTAACTCGGTGCGCCCAGGCTCACGGCGAACTGAACCACCAACGGTGCAAGACCTGCCAGCAGGGCCGTACCGATGGTACCGGCAATAAAGGAACCAATGGCCGCAGTCGCCAGCGCTTGGGCTGCCCGGCCGGCTTTAGCCATCTTGTTGCCCTCGATGGCCGTCACAACAGACGACGATTCGCCGGGTGTGTTCAGCAGGATGGAAGTTGTTGAGCCGCCATACATGCCGCCGTAGTAGATGCCGGCGAACATAATAAAGGCGCTGGTGGGCTCAAGAGCGGCCGTAACAGGAAGCAGCAGCGCCACAGTCATGGCCGGGCCGAGCCCTGGCAGAACACCAACGGCCGTACCCAGGAGCACGCCGATCATGGCGTACAAGAGGTTCATGGGGGTGAGGGCGGTTGCGAAACCGTCCATCAAAGAGGACCAGACGTCCATCAGAGGATTCCTTCCAGGAGTCCGGCCGGCAACGCAATGCCAAGGCCGAGGTAGAAGCCGTAGAAGGTGGCCAGGGATAGTGCAACGGAGATGATCCCGTCACGGACGTAGTGCCGGCTGCCAAGTGCCAGCACGCTGCCCCAGAACAGGACAGTGCCGGAGATGACCCAGCCGGCCCAGTCGATGAGCAGGATGTTGAGGATGAATGCTCCTGCAAGAGGAAGCACGGTCTTCCAATCGGCGGGGTGCGCGAGGTCAATGTCCTCGCCGCCTTCCACCTCACCCTTGCCACCGCGGAGAACGTTGATGGCCAGCAGAATTGCGCAGACCACCAGGAGCCCGGCAACAACGAAGGGAACCGCCTTGGGCCCTACCGGGTCCGACTTCGAATATGGGGTCACCAGGCCGTTGGCGTCGAGGAAGACAAGGACGCCTACCGCGCCGAGCAGGAGGGCTACCCCCAGCTCGGCGCGGCCTTTGAGGCCTGTTGCCAGAGTGCTCACGCCAAGCCAAGCTTGGTGAGCACGTCCGCCACCCGCTTGTCCTGGTCCGTCAGGAACTTCTGGAACTCGTCACCGGTGATGAAGGCGTCGGTCCAGCTGTGGGTCTTGAGAGCTTCTTTCCAGCCAGCGGATTCGTGCATCTTCTCCAGTGCGGCAATCAGGGACTTCTTGTCGTCCTCGCTGATGCCCGGAGGGGCCACCATGCCACGCCAGTTGGTGAAGACCAGATCGATCTTGGACTCCTTCAGCGTGGGAGCGTCAACACCTTCAAGACGCTTCTCGCCACTGGTGGCCAGGACGCGTACTTCACCGGACTTGATCTGCTGAAGGTACTCGCCGGCACCGGAAGCAGCGAAGCCAAGCTTGTTGCCCAGGATGGCTGGAAGGAGATCTCCACCGCCGTCATAAGCGACGTAGTTGACCTTCGTGGCGTCAATGCCAACTGCGCCTGCCAACTGCATGGGCAAGAGGTGGTCGGGACCACCAGGCGAGGAACCGCCACCCACGGAGATCGAACCTGGATCTGCCTTCCAAGCCTTCACGAGGTCATCGATGGTCTTGTATGGGGAGTCCTTGCTGACCATGATGGCGCCGGGCTCTTCAATGAGCCGTGCCAGCGGGGTGGTCTGGGTCAGCTTCGACTCGGACTTGTTGGTGTAACTGGCACCCACAACACCCAGACCCATGAGCATGGTGAGGTCCCCGTTGCCCTTTTCGTTGACGACGCGGGCGAGACCCACCGTGCCGCCTGCACCTGCAAGGTTGAACACCTCCGTGTTGTTGGCGATCTTCTCGTCGTCGAGCACCTTGGCGGCTGCCCGTGCGGTGGTGTCGTAACCGCCGCCGGGAGTATTGGGAACCATGATCTGGAGTCCGGTGACGGGTCCGGCTGCAGCGCCGGAGCTGGCAGAACCAGTGGAGCTCTTACCTGTGGCGCCGCAACCGGTGGCCATCAGGGCGATGCCGGCAGCGACGGCGGCGACTCGCAATGCGCGGATCTGGCGCATGGTGTTCCTCTTCTCATCATCGAAAAATTCAGTGCGGGGCGATCAGCGTTGTGCCCCCGTGAATTGATGCTAGGTGCCGGCGTGACGGTCATCACTCTTGTGTTCGCAGTGATCTTTAAGTTCATTGCGTTCACGCCTTTGCCTTCGCATAGGGCCTGGCCCCGCTGGTGCTCAGCGTGCTTAGGGTATAGTTCCGATACGCCAAGGCGGACTGCTTTTGAAGCTGTTAACGGCCCTTGCATAGTGGAATCATCAAAGGATCCAAACAGTGACTCGACGAAGAGGAATGTCCTTGGCAGGGCAGTACCTTGTGCTGCAGTTGTTGATCGTCCTGGCGGTCCTGGTCGCTGTTGTAGCCATCTCCCTGGCCCAATCTGCTGCTGCTTTTGAACGCACTGAAGGACGCCGGGCATTGTCCGCGGCAGAGGCCCTGGGCAACAACCCCACTGTGCGCGCCCTGTTGCCCACCGCCGAACCCCGCAACGGGTCATCCCTTCCCGCCGTGGCCGAGTCCATTCGCACTGTATCTGGATCTTCCCACGTGGCACTCGCAAAGCTGGATGGCACAGTAGTGACGTCCTCGGATCCCAGCCAGCTGGGCAAGCCGCTCCTGCTGGGCGACAGCAGGGTCAAGGAAGGCCGGGCCTGGACCGGAGTCCTTGCCGGCAACGAAGGGAAAGTTCTCTCAGCACATGTGCCGGTACTGGACGACTCCGGGACCATGATCGGCATCGCCTCCATCAGCAGGAACTATCCGTCCGCCCTTGAACGGCTGGAAGACGTGGTCCCCAACCTCCTCACCTACCTTGGCGTCGCGAGTGTCCTGGGCGTCGCCGGTTCCCTTCTGCTGTCCCGTCGCGTCAAACGGCAAACCCTCGGAATGGAGCCCCGGGAGATCACCGGGCTCGTGGAAAACCGTGAAGCGATGCTGCAAGGCCTCAAGGAAGGGGTGGTGGCGCTGGACCCGCACGAGCGGATTACAGTGGCAAATGAGAGCGCCCGTCAACTCCTCGGATTGCCCGCAGACTGTGTGGGCCGAAAACTTGGGTCTCTCCATGTGGACCACGCGCTGAAGGTGGGATTAACCCGGGAACAGTCAGACCCCGACCAACTGGTGCTCGTGGGGGACCGGCTGGTAGTCATGAACAGGGTGGCCCTGAAGTCCCATGGGCGCGACATCGGCTCCGTGACAACCCTGAGGGACCGGACCGAGTTGTCGTCCCTGGAGAGTGAACTCGGTGCCACGCGAACCGTGACCGACACCTTGCGTGCCCAAGCCCACGAATTCGCAAACCAACTCCACGTCATTTCCGGCCTGATCCAGATTGGCGAATATGATTCCGTGGTGCAGTTCGTCAACGGCGCCACCGTGGACCGGACCCGGCTCAACGATGAAGTGACCAGCCGTATCCAGGACCCGGCGCTCGCAGCCCTCTTGATAGCCAAAGCCAGTTTGGCCACCGAGCGCGGCGTGGAACTGCAACTCGACCCGCAGTCCGGGCTTCCGCGCGTCGATGATGAACTGTCCCGGGACCTCACCACTGTGGTGGGCAACTTGGTGGATAACGCGTTCGACGCCGTCACTGGGCTGGTTGGGGCGTCGGTGAGTGTGTTGGTGGTCAACTCAGCGGACGGTGTTTCAGTCACCGTCCGGGACAACGGACCAGGCGTGCCCTCCGACTCCGCAGAGGACATTTTCCGTCAGGGCTTTTCCACTAAGGAGCCGGGGCCCGGCGACGCCCGCGGCTTCGGCCTGGCGCTCTCACGGGTGATCTGCCGTCGGTCCGGTGGCGACCTGACGGTAACCAACGACCACGGGGCAGTTTTCACCGCACAATTCAATAAAGGGGCAGTGTAATCATGATCAAAGTCTTGATTGTGGATGACGACTTCATGGTGGCCAAGGTCCACGCCGGTTTCATCCAACGGACGCCCGGGTTCGGCGTCGTGGGGGTAGCGCACACTGGCGCGCAGGCCATCCTTGAGACGCAGCGGTTGCAGCCGGACCTTGTGCTGCTGGATATCCACCTCCCGGACGTCAACGGCCTGGACCTGATGCATCAGCTCCGGGACGTTGCCCCGGACCTTGACGTGTTGGTGATCAGCGCGGCCCGGGAAACCGAGACGGTGCGCAAAGCACTGCGCGGGGGTATTGTGCACTACCTGATCAAGCCGTTTTCGCAGTCTGATCTTCAGGAGCGATTGCAGCACTATTTGAATGCTTACCAAGGGCTGGACGCTACCAAGGACGTGGCCGAGCAATCGGATGTCAACCGGGTATTCGGGCTGGACTCTGCTCAACGTACGCTGCCCAAGGGATGCAGCGTGGAGACACTGGAACTCGTGGAGACCGCACTGAAATCGGCCCCCGGCGACGTCTCCGCCGCCGAAGTTGCCGAGCAATTGGGGACCTCCCGGGTGAGTGCCCGCCGTTACCTTGAGTACCTCCACGATGAAGGTGCGCTGGAAGTGAGGCTCAAATACGGCGTCGGGCGTCCTGAGAGAAGGTATGTGCTGAAGGGGCGGTGAGCCGCTTGTGACGGGGTGCCCGTCCGTCTTGCCCCAAGGGTCAATTGATAAACTGGGTGCACGTCCATGATCAGGCTTTCTGACAAAGGAGCGTGAGTATTATGCCTAAGACCGGCAAGAACGATCATGCCCGTAAAGACGAACTCCCATCGACGCTGCAGCGTTCTGAGCAGAAGGCCCAGGACACTTTCGCCAAGACCTACGACTCTGCTATGGAGACCTACGACAACGATGAGAGCCGGGCGGCCCGCACCGCCTTTGCCGCGGTGAAGCATAGCTACGAGAAGGTTGGCGACCATTGGGAGGCGAAGGAGGAACGCGGTCCTTCGGACCCGCACGCGGAAGAGGGCATTGGATCAACGAAACCAACCGCCGGGGGAGTGGACGCCAACGCCTCCAAGGAACATCTCTATCAGCGCGCCCAAGAGCTGGACATCAAGGGCCGTTCGAAAATGAGCAAGGATGAACTCGTCACGGCGCTGCAGAAAGCCAACGACTCCGCAACCCGGAAGGCGCGAGGGGGCTAGTCTCTGCACTCTTGGGCCGTGCAAATTTGGAGCGGCCAGGGATTTATTCATCTTATGGCGCTTTATTAGAACGCAATAAAGTCTCCTAAATCTTGTAAGACTTTCTCATAGGCAACTCGAATTCACGGCGAAGATCGTCGCCGCTGATGGTATTGCCGTCGGCGATGTCGCGCCGTGCCTGGGCAAGGTCTTCGCGAATGCCGGGCTGGGATAGCCAGTGGAGGGTTTCCTGCACGGACTCTGGATCATCGGCTGACATCACCCCGCCACCGTCTTCAGATAATTCCGGATCCCATCAACCACCATTTGGTGGTCCTCATCAGAGCTCAAGCCAGCCACAGTAACGGCACCAATAACACCCGCACCCCGCACCCGGATCGGGAACGAGCCACCAGCGAGGGTGTAATCCTCATGCGCAAGCCAGCCGCCTCCCAGGGGGCTGTGGGTGCGGGCGGAGAACTGCTCAGTTAACAAGGCTGTGCTGTGTTCAAAACGCAGCACCGAGGCAGACTTGCGGCGGATCCACTCCTCTTGGTCGGCCGTGGCTCCAGGCAGGACGCAGCGGAAGAGCACAAGGTTGTGCCGGCGGATGTCGATGGCAACGCCATAACCGGAAGCGATCGCGTGGTTGGCGATGAGCGAACCCAGGCGCCAAGCGTCGTGGTGGTCAAAGCTTGCGAAGACGAGTTCTTCCTCTTGCTGGCGGAGTTCCACAAGGCGGGCAGATTCAGTCATTTCGTTGCACCTTCTTCTGAAACAACAGCATCCGCCGCGTACGACAGCCCGATCTGGCGGCGGATTTCATCCATGGCCGCCATGATGGCCACGCTTTCGCTCGGCGGCAGGATGGTGCCAGCGGTCTCACCGGCGCGGATCAGGCGTTCCAGCTCGGCCGCCTGGTACTGCATTCCCCGGCTCTTCACGGGCTGCTCGAAACGCTCCACCACCTCGCCATCAACGCGGAAAACGGTGAAGGGCACTTGGTTGTACCAGGTGTGTTCGATGTCAATGTAGCCCTCTGTACCGATCACCATGGCGCGGTTGGCGCTGGCGGCGTCGAGCTCACAGTCCACAATGGCCTGTTGCCCGTCGGCGTACTCGAAGATCGCCGCCGTTTGCCTGTCCACGCCCGTGGCCGACATGGAGGCGCTTGCCCGGATTACGGCAGGCGTACCAAGGATGTCGAAGGCAAAGGAGATCGGGTAGATGCCCAGGTCCAGCAACGCTCCACCGCCCAGGGCGGGATCGTTGAGCCGGTGGGCAGGGTCCTTGGGAAGGCTCTGGTTGTGGCTGGCAACCACCTTCCGGACCTCGCCGATGGTGCCTTCCTGGATGAGTGCGCGGATGCGCACCATGTGCGGGAGGAAGCGCGTCCACATGGCTTCCAGGGCCACAAGCCCTTTTGACTCGGCCAGATCCACGATCTCTTGGGCTTCGCGGGCGTTCATTGTGAAGGCCTTCTCCACCAGCACGTGCTTTCCGGCATTCAGGGCCAAGAGTGCGTTGGCATGATGGAAGGGGTGCGGCGTAGCGATGTAGACCACGTCAACCAGCGGGTCTGCCACCAAGTCCTCGTAGCTGTCGTGGGCGGTCATCACTCCATGCAGCTCAGCGAATGCTTTGCTGGACTCCAATGAGCGCGAGCCCACAGCCTGCACGGTAAAGCCGTTCTCTTTCAGGTCCTGCGTCTGGAGTCCGGCAATAAATCCTGTGCCGAGGATGCCCCAGCGGATTGTTCCGTCGGAGGTGCCATTGCTGAGGGTCACGTGCTTAGTCCTTCGTCGAGTCAGAAAGCGGGTAGGCCACATACGCAAAACGCCGGGAGTCCGGCGACCAGCTGTTGACGTTGAGGCTACCTTGGCCACCGAAAAGTGGCCATGTATGCAGCGGCGTGGCCCAGTCGTCTGTAGAAACAAGCACGACGGCGACCCGCAGGTCCGCGGGGTGTCCTGCGGTTCCGCTGGGGAACCGAATGTAGCTGGCGTACCTGCCATCGGGGGAGAGATGCGGGAACCAGTCGACTGTTTCGGATTCGAGGAGCCGTTCGAGGCCAGTGCCGTCCACGCGAACCCGGGCGAGCTGGGCGTGACCCTGTGTGGTCGAAAAGGACTCCGTGTTCAGGTAAAGCCATTCCCCATCGGGCGAGTATTCCGGCCCGTCGCAGTGGCCTGGGCCCACATCAAAGCGGCCGACATCCACGCTGGCGCTGGCGCCGCCGTCGGACGCTATGGTCATCAGGCGACCTGGCTGCGTGAAGTCTCCCGCTTCGATCCCCACATACGCCAGCTCCTTGCCGTCCGGGCTGACGCCGTGGAGGAAATGGAAGGAGCCGTCGTCGTCGGTGATGCGCGTGACCGGTCCGCCGCTCAGTAAAGCACGGTAGATGTGGCCGTCGTTCGCGGAGACGAAGATGCCCTGGCCGTCAGGTGCCAGGACGTGGTCGTTGTTCAGGTCCGGGACCCCAGTGAGGGAGATAGGTTCCAGAGAGCCTGCGTCGAGATCGAAACGCCATAGCTTGCCATCCCCGTTGAGGATGAGTGAGCTTCCCTCCAGGGTCCAGTTGGGCGCTTCGAGAAGAAGGTCATCGGTGGTGTAGAGCAGTGCCGACTCCCCACTGACCGACGCGATCCACACCTCGCAGCGCTGGCCGGATTGAAGGGTGCGGATCACGTCGGTCCTTTCCTGGTCCTTGCTGCTGAACTAGTCCTTGCTGCTGAAGGCGGCGTCGAAGCTGGTTTGGGAGGCGGGGAAGTCGTATTTCTTCAGGGCGGCGAGGGCTTCGGGGGCGCCGTGGAGGCGATCCATTCCGGCGTCTTCCCATTCGATGCTGATGGGGCCGTTGTAGCCGATCGCGGCCAGTGCCCGGAAGGAGGATTCCCAGGGCACGTCGCCTCGTCCGGCGGAGACGAAGTCCCAGCCGCGGCGCGGGTCGCCCCAGGGCAGGTGGGAACCCAGGACGGTGTTGCGGCCGGTGGGGCGGAGCTTGGTGTCCTTGCAGTCCACGTGGTAGATCCGGTCCTTGAAGTCCCAGATGAAAGACACGGGGTCGATGCCTTGCCACATGAAGTGGGAGGGGTCCCAGTTCAGGCCGAACGCGGGCCGGTGGCCGATCGCTTCGAGGGTCCGCACGGTGGTCCAGTAGTCGTAGGCGATCTCGGAGGGGTGGACTTCGTGGGCGAAGCGGACCCCGCATTCGTCGAAGACGTCCAGGATGGGGTTCCACCGGTCGGCGAAGTCCTGGTAGCCAGCGTCGATGACTTTTTCGGGGACGGGCGGGAACATGGCGACGTACTGCCAGATGGAGGAGCCGGTGAACCCCACCACGGTGTCGACCCCCAATGCGCGGGCGAGCCGGGCGGTGTGTTTCATTTCTTCGGCGGCGCGTTGACGGACGCCTTCGGGCTCCCCGTCACCCCAGACTTTGGACCCGACGATTGCTTCGTGGCGGAAGTCGATGGGGTCATCGCACACGGCCTGGCCTTTGAGGTGGTTGGAGATGGCCCAGACCTTCAGGTTGTACTTTTCAAGGACGGCGAGTTTGGATTCGACGTAGCCGGGTTCGTCCCAGCGCCAGGCGTCCAGGTGGTCTCCGGAGACGGCGATTTCCAGGCCGTCGTAGCCCCAGCCCGAGGCGAGGCGCGCGACTTCCTCGAAGGGGAGGTCGGCCCACTGGCCGGTGAACAGGGTGTACGGGCGGGGCATGTCAGGCTCCTTCAGTGGTGGTGGTGTTTAGGGAGGTGGTGTGAAGCTGGATCAGTGAGCTTTTGGCCGCCGCGGATTCTTCGATGGCAGCGAGCACATGCTGGACGTTCAGGCCTTCTTCGAACGACGGCGAGGGCTGGCTGCCGTCCCGAATGGCCAGCAGAAAGTCCCGGATCTGGTGCGTGAAGGTGTGTTCCCAGCCGATGATGTGACCCTGCGGCCACCACGCTTCGAGGTAGGGGTGCTCGGGTTCGTTGACGAGGATCCGGCGGAAGCCCTGTTCGCGGACTGGTGCGGTGGCGTCCAGGAATCCGAGCTCGTTCAGCGCTTCGAGGTCGAACAGGATGGTGCCCTTGTCGCCGTATATCTCAAGCTTGAGGGAGTTCTTCTGGCCGGTCGCTACCCGGCTGACTTCCACCGAGGCGATTGCTCCGGAGGCGAGGGTGAGCGTGGCCCAGGCGGCGTCGTCGACCGTGACATCTTCGGGGCCATTCGCCCCGGGGCGGCGAGTCACGAAAGTGTGGAGGCGGCCCGTGACCTCGGTGACGGCATCACCCAGGAGGAACAGGACTTGGTCGATGGCGTGCGAGGCGATGTCGCCCAGCGCTCCGGAGCCGGCGGTTTCCTTGCGGAGCCGCCAGGTCATGGGGGATTCGGCGTCGGAGAGCCAGTCCTGCAGGTAAGCGGCCCGGACGTGGCGGACGGTGCCGAGGCGGCCTTCGGCGATGAGTTCGCGTGCAAGGGCCAGGGCTGGGACGCGGCGGTAGTTGAAGCCGATCATCGACTGCACGCCCTTCGCGCGGGCGGCCGCGGCGGCAGTGGTCATGGCTTCTGCCTCGGCGATCGTGTTCGCCAGCGGCTTTTCCACCAGGACGTGTTTGCCGGCCTGGAGGGCGGCGATGGCGATTTCGGCGTGCATCCAGCCTGGGGCGCAGATATCGACAATGTGGACGTCGTCCCGCTCAATGACGGACCGCCAGTCGGTGGCGGACTCGGTCCAACCGTACTTTGCCGCGGCTTCCGCGACGGCATCCGCGTCCCGGCCGACGAGCACCTTTTGCTCGAAGGCCGGGACGTCGAAGAAGCTGGCCACATTCCGCCACGCGTTCGAGTGGGCTTTACCCATGAAGGCATAGCCGATCGCGGCGACCCCCAAGGTGCGGGTAGGTTGCTGGTTGCCCTGGCTCTGGTCAGTGTGGGCGGGGGTGCTCATGGTGTGGTTCCTCGTTACTTACGGAGTTGCGGTTGCCTGGAGTGTTGCGGTTTCCGGCGCCCAGTCCTCCGGGACTGGTTCGGAGGTGGGCGCGTTGCTGGTGACGTCTACGAAGGAGCCCGATTCCACGGATTCGGAAATCGAGACCATCGTGTCCAGTACGTGATAGGCCAGTTCGCCGGTGGCGCGGTGCGGGGCGCCTGAGCGCAGGGCACGGGCCATGTCCAGCACGCCCAGACCGCGGCCGTTGGCCGGTCCGGTGGCCGGGATGATCTCGGGTTCTTCCGCCCCGGGGCGCCAGAGCTTGAGGTCGCCGTCGAAATAGTTCGGGTCAGGCAGCGAGAGCGTGGCCTCGGAGCCGGTGATTTCCACGAAGCCCATCCGCAGGCGCGGGGACTCGAAGGAGAACACGCTGTGCGACGACGCGCCGCTTTCGAACTGTGCCATCGCGGAGACGTGTGTAGGGACCTCGACGGCGAATTCCTCCCCGGCCTTTGGACCGGAACCAATGATCCGGGTCGCCTTGGCGGAGGAGCCGACGGCGGCCACCTTACGGACCGAGCCGAAAGTCTGGATGAGGGCTGTGAGGTAGTACGGGCCCATGTCGAACAACGGGCCTGCGCCGTGCTGGAACAAGAACGCCGGGTTCGGGTGCCAGGATTCCGGGCCTGGCGTCTGGAACGTGGTCATTCCCGTCAACGGGGTGCCGATGTCCCCGCGCTCGATGATCCTACGGGCGGTCTGTAGCCCGGCGCCCAGGAACGTATCAGGCGCGGTACCAAGCCGCATCCCAGCAGCGTCGGCTACCTTCAACAAGCCAAGCCCGGACTCACGGTCCAGGGAGAACGGCTTCTCCGTCCAGACGTGCTTGCCGGCCTTGACCGCGGCCGTGGCAACCTCGACGTGCGCCGCCGGGATGGTCAGGTTCACGATGATCTCGACGTCGGGATGGTTCAGTGCCAGCTCGGGCGCACCGAATTCGGGGATCCCGTATTCCTTGGCCCGCGCCTCGGCGGCCTCGACGAAGAGGTCTGCGATCACGAGGACCTTCACGTCCGGGAACGTGGTGATGTTATCCAGATACTGCTTGCTGATATTGCCCGCACCGATGACCGCGATGCCAACGGGACCCTTGCGGGTTGAAGGTGTGAAACTCATGCCCCTGCCTCCTCGGAAATAGTTCCTTCGGCCGCCTGAACGCTTGCCGCAGCCGTCAAATACCTCAGGCTCTCGGTGATGCCCTCAAAAATATCGCCGGAGTAGTCGTCGAACTCCACCACGCCAACTTCCAGGGACTGGGCTGCGGCGATGATGTCCAGGACCGGGATGCTTCCCTGGCCGGCGGGCTGTTGGGCCTTGGTATCCGTGGTGGCCGGTCCGTCCTTGATGTGGATGAGTTTCACTCTTTCACCCAGGCGGGTCAGGAGTTCCACGGGGTCTTGACCCCCCACGGCAACCCAGTACGTGTCCACCTCAAGGACGAGTTCCGGATCCAGCAGTCCCTCAAAGTACTCCAAGGCGGTCTGGCCTTCGATGGTGGACTCCAGCTCCCAGGCGTGGTTGTGGTAGCCGACGCGGATGCCGTACTCAGCGCCCTTCTTCGCTGCCGCGTTCAGCGCTTCGGCCGTGTCTTGGATGGTTTCGGCGTCCTGCCAGTGCTCGGCCGGAAGGAAGGGATCAATCACAGTGGTGATGCCCAGTTCCTTGGCCGCAGCGAAAATCTCGTCCTGGTCCTGGCTCAAAAGCGGTGCGTGCCCGGAAGGAGCGGTAAGGCCGTTCTCCTTTAAAGCGGCGCCGAGTTCCTTGGCGGTGGCCACGAAGTTGTACGGCTCAACCTGCGTGAAGCCGATCTCGGCAACCTTCTTGATGGTCCCAGGCAGGTCTTCCTGGATGGCGTTGCGAACGGTGTAGAGCTGAAGTGAATACGACATGGATGCCTTCTCGGTGATCGTCCGGATAACGGTGTTGCTCGTACTTGGGTGTTGCTTCCACTTAACAGTGAACCTACTTAACTGCTCCTGACGACAGCCCTGCCACCAAGTGTTTTTGCACCAGGATGAAGCCGATCAAAACGGGCAGGCTGACCACAACCGAAGCAGCCATGAGTTGGTTCCAGAAAACATCCGACTCGCTGGCGTAGGCCTTGAGCCCCAGGGACAGTGTTTTTGTGGATTCGTTGGTCAGCACGGATGCGAACAAAACCTCGCCCCACGCGGAGATGAACGAATACACGGCCACCGCGATGATGCCCGGCTTGGCAACAGGGAGGATCACACGGAACAGTGCTCCCATCCTGCCAGTGCCATCGATCATCGAGGCCTCTTCCAGTTCCTTGGGAATCGAGGCAAAGTAGCCGCTCAGCATCCAGATGGCGAAAGGCAGAGTGAACGTCATGTACGTGATGATCAGCCCGAGGTAGGAGCCCTGCAGCTGCAAGCCGGTCATGTTGCGGATCTGCGTGAAGATCAGGTACAGCGGCAGGAGGAACAGGATGCCAGGGAACATCTGGGTAGAGAGGACAGTCAGGCTGAAAGCGCGCTTTCCTTTGAACTGCAAGCGCGCAATGGCGTAGGCGGCAAGGACGGCGACTGTCACTGAGCACGCTGTTGCGCAGACGGTGATGATGAGGCTGTTCTGGAAGTACTTGGCCAGCGGAACCGTGGTCCAGATGTCCAGATATGGTGATGCCGTGATTTCGCGGGGAATCCACTGGAAGAGTCCGGAGACGTCCTTGAGGGGTTTCAGCGATGTGGAAACCACGACGAAGAGCGGGACCGCCACCCAGAGGGACAGGATGGTCAGGACTATGTTCCTGAGGATCCGGAAGTTGCGTGTCTCAATCATTGTCGGCTCCCTTGGGCAGCACCATGCGGATGTAGAAAGCGGAGGCAATGAACAAGGCGATCAGCAGGAGCACGCTCATCGCGCCGCCCAGACCGAAGTTCCAACTGCCGAAGGAGTTTTGGTAGATCAAAGGGGAAATAAGGGTGGCTTCCTTGGGAGACGTGGCTCCAAACAGGACAAAGGGGACGTTGAACTGGTTGAAGGTCCACAGCGACATCACCATGAGCAGCACACCGTTGGCCGGGCGGACCATGGGCAACGTGATGCGCCGGAACTGCTGCCAGAGTGTGGCGCCGTCAATGGCCGCTGCCTCATAGACGTCAGTGGGAACGTTCTGCAGGGCCGCCATCAGCATGAGGAACGCGAAGGGCCACAACTGCCACACGTTCACAATCACCATGGCTCCGAAGGAGTTCTGGCCCAGCAGCCAGAAGGGGCGTTCGTCGCCGAAGAGGTGGAGGGTGTCCACGAGGATTTGGTTCACTGCGCCGTCGCGCTGGTTGAACATGAAGGCCCAGGCAATGGTTCCCACGTAGGCCGGGAGTGCGTAGGGGACCAGGAAGAACGTGCGAAGAAGAGCGCGTCCCTTGAAGTTGGAGGAGAGGAAAACCGCGCCTGCCATGCCGAGCACCCAGGAGAAGCCGACCACCAGGATGGTGTACCCCAGCGTGCGGCCAACCGTGCTGAAGAAGGCCTGACCGATGGTGCTGTCCGGGTTGAGGCCGTTGATGAAGTTCTGGAGCCCAACGAACGGTGCGTTGAGCCAGTTGGTGAGGTTGAGCTGCGTCAGGGAGATGAACGCGATCCAGATGCCAAGGAGCATCGGTCCGATGTGGATCAGGAGCTCAAGGATCGCGGCCGGAAGGATCAAGCCGTAGGGGAGGAATGAGCGACGCCGTTTACGTACCGGCGGTGTGCTTGCGGCCCGTGGTTGGCCGGGCTCGGGATCAATGGCAGCGGGGCTGCCTGCAGCGGCCGGGCCGCTGTCCAATGCTGAATGGGACATGGAAACTCCTTTGCCGGAGCGGGGACGCCCACGTTGTGGTGGCGTCCCCGCTCATGAGGCTTGGTTACTGGGCCGCGGCCATCTGGTTGTTGGCGTCCTTGAGGGCCGCCCGGATGTCGTCTTCGGAAACAGTTCCCGTTGCCGCCTTGGCAAAGAGGTTCTTGATTGCCGTGCCGGTGAGGGTCTCCATCTGACCCTCTTTCGCGATCAGCGGCATGGGCAGGGAGTGGTTGGCCAGGGCGTCGTTCTTGGCCTTGACTTCTTCAGTCTGGAAGGCTGCATCGCTCGACGCCGCAGTGACTACCGGCAGCGAGGAATAGGCCTTGTTCAGGGCAATCTGCTCTTCGTCGCTGGTCAGGAACGCGGCAAGCTTGATGGCGTTTGCCTTGTTGCCGCTGTTCTTGAAGACGCTGAGGTTGATACCGGCCACGTGGCTCTGTGTGCCACGCTCACCGGTAGCTCCGGCGGTCATCATGGGGATCGGGGCTACGCCCCAGTCCTTGAAGTCGCGCGCCGCAAAGTTCTTCAGCGGGCTCTGGTCGAACATCATGGCGGCCTTGCCGTTGATGAGGTTGTCCACCTTTTGGCTGCCTTGGCTCAGTTCAGCGTCCGACGGCGACATCACCTTGTCCGTGGCCATCAAGTCCACGAACTGCTTGACTCCCTCTACCTGGGGATCGCTGTCGAAGGTGGGCTTTCCGTCACCGTCGAACAAGGTGCCGCCGTTTTGCAGGCCACGAACGAACGCTTGGTGCGAGTTGGCGGAAACGGATGCCCCGGCTGCGGTGAAGCCCCACTGATCAGGTTTGCCGTCACCGTTGGTGTCCTTGGTGAGCTTCTTGGCATCGGCTACAAACTCGTCCCACGTCGTGGGGGCCTTCTCGATGCCGGCTTCCTTGAACAGCTTGGTGTTGTAATACATGTTGTAGGCCAAGCCGTAGAGCGGCACAGACGTGGGGGTCTTGCCTTCCGCGCCACCGGTTGACCAGCTGGTCTTCAGGAAGCGGTCCTTGCCGCCAACGGCCTCCAGAAGTTCACCTTCCACGGGTTCAAAGGCGCCCGTCTCCTGAAGGGTCACAGCCCACGTGTTTCCGATGTTGAGGACGTCGGGGCCGTCGCCACTGGTGACGGCAGTGAGAATGCGGTTGTAGAGGTCAGTCCAGCTGATGACTTCCAGCTGTACCTTTACTCCCGTCTTTTCCGTAAAACGGTCGAGCGTGGGCTTCAGCTTGGCTGCGGTGTCGTCCAGGCTGTTGCCTTGGTCCGATGCCCAGTAGGTGATGGTGTCGCTGCTTGCCTGTGGGGTGCTACCGCCACCGCAGGCGCTGAGACCCAGTGCCAAGGCTGCCGTCGCGGCAACCGCCGAAAGGACTTTCAGGGGATTCTTCATGATGCTCCGGTTTTCTCGTCGTCGAGCTGGTGCTGGCTGAAACTAGGCTGAAAGCGTTGCTGCCGTGGGATCCCAATCCTCGGGCAGCGCAGGGACCTGTGCTGCGGAACTTTCCACATCCACGAAGGCCCGGTTGTCGATTGACTCTGCGATGGAGGCCATGGTGTCCAGGATGTGGAACGCAAGTTCACCTTGGGCGCGGTGCGGCCGGCCCTCACGGATGGCGCGGGCCATTTCCAGGACGCCCGCGCCACGGCTGGCAGTTGAGCCAATTGAAGGGACGGTTGTCCAATCGTCGGAACCGAGCGCGCAAATCCTGATGTCGCCGTCGAAGTTGTTCGGGTCCGGCAAAGCGATGGTGGCCTCGGAACCCGTGATCTCCACGAACCCTGCGCGCTTGAGCGGGGAATCGAA
This sequence comes from Paenarthrobacter sp. 10N417, assembly GCF_056394745.1. NCBI lineage: Bacteria > Bacillati > Actinomycetota > Actinomycetes > Micrococcales > Micrococcaceae > Paenarthrobacter > Paenarthrobacter sp. 10N417. Next base: position 19,540 of record NZ_JBFTIL010000026.1, on the reverse strand, counting down.
GCTGAAGATGCTCTGGGCAGACTCACCGTTCTCGAACTCCAGGATGGAGCTGACGTGCGTAGGGACTGTGACGTCGAACGTCTCGCCGGCCTTGGGACCCGAGCCGATCACGCGTGTTTCGCGGGACTTGGAACCGAAAGCGCCTACCTTGCGGATGCTGCCAAAGGTCTGCACGAGCGTGGTCAGGTAGTAGGGGCCGATGTCGAACAGAGGGCCGGCGCCGTCCTGGAAGAGGAAAGCAGGATTCGGGTGCCAGGATTCCGGGCCCGGGGACTGCATCAAGGTCAGCGCAGTCAGGGGAGTGCCAATGTCACCGCGTTCGATCATCCGGCGGGCAGTTTGGAGGCCGGCGCCGAGGAACGTGTCCGGTGCGCAACCGAGCCTGACGCCGGCTGCGTCCGCGGCCTTCAGCAGGCCCAAGCCACTTTCGCGGTCCAAGGAGAAGGGCTTTTCGCTCCAAACGTGCTTGCCTGCGTTGACAGCCTGCGTGGCAACTTCCACGTGAGCGGCGGGGATGGTCAGGTTGATGACAATCTCCACCTCCGGGTGGCCGAGGACAGCATCGATGCCACCGTGTACGGGGATGCCGTACTCGCTGGCGCGGGTGGCTGCGGCCTCTTCGAACAAGTCACCGATCGCCACAACGCGAACATCGGGGAAGCTTGTGAGGTTGTCGAGGTACTGCTTGCTGATGACACCTGCGCCGATGATGCCCACGCCCACGGGACCTGAACCTAAGGGGGTTGACATCAGAGAACCAAAGGCCGCTCCTGCTGCGTGGCTCATGCGGACACCTTCCCGGCGCTGAGGTAGTTGTAGCTGTCTTCCACGGCGTCGAACATGTCGCCTTGGAAGTCGTCCAGTTCCACGACCGCTGCTTCAAGTGATCCGGCAGCGTTCAGTACGTCCCAAATAGGCATCTGGCCAGCACCAACGGCGAGCTGGCTCGACGGATCGGGGGTTACGGGACCGTCCTTGATGTGGATGAACTTGACCCGATCACCAAGCCGGGCCAGGAGTTCGGCGGGATTCTGACCACCGACTGCAGCCCAGTACGTGTCCAATTCAAGGACGACCTCGGGGTTGAGGTGGTCGGCCAAGTGTTCGATTGCCGTTTTGCCGTCAATGACGGACTCAACTTCCCACCAGTGGTTGTGATAACCGACGCGGACACCGTATTCGGATCCCTTGGCGGCAGCCGCGTTGAGCTGTTCCGCGGTTGCTTTGATGTCTTCGATCGTGTTCCAGCGCTCGATCGGGACATGCGGGTCAATAACAGTTCCGATGCCCAAGTGCTTTGCAGCAGCAAAGATTGCGTCCTGGTCATCGCTGAGCAAAGGAGCGTGGCCGGACGGAGCGGTGAGGTTGTTCTCCGTCAATGCCTGCTTGAGTTCTTCGGCCTTGGCAACGAAACGGTATGGCTCAACCATGGTGAAGCCGATCTCGGCCAAGCGCTGGATGGTTCCCGCCAGATCCTCTTCAAGGGCCTTTCGGACCGTGTAGAGCTGGATCGAATATGACACTGTCTCTCCTCGTCGTTGTGGGTGGAGGCAAATTGATGCCGTTGATTTACGACATCCAAGGGGGTGATGTGCTGCTCCTCACAACCTAGGGGGACTTTTGCCGAGCGTCAAGCAAAAGTTGAAATATGGCCGACAAACTTCTGCTGCATGACACGCATAAGCAATCGTGCTTCACTAATGGCATGACCTCAGCACCCGGACACCACGGCGGAAAAGACGCCCCCGCGCAGGACGCCGGTAACCTTTCACGTGCCGGGGACCTCTTCCAGCTCCTCCGGGACGGCCAAGCCCGGACTCGTGCTGAACTTGCCCTCACCACAGGACTCGCCCGCTCCACCGTCGCTTCCCGCATCGACGCCCTGATCGGATCCGGCCTCGTAGGGCCTGCCGGGGAGGCCACATCCAGTGGCGGCAGGCCGCCGTCGCGCTTTGCCTTCAACCCCGCCGCGCGCGTGGTCCTGGCCGTCGACGTCGGAGCGACCCACGTGATTGTTGCCGTCACCGACCTCGGTGGAAGCGTCCTCGCCGAACGCAGGCTCACGCAGGAAGTCGCCGAGGGCCCCGACGTCGTGCTTGGCCAGGTCATCAACGCCGGACGTGAGCTGCTGACGGAAGCCGGGCGCGAACTTGGCGACCTCGCCGGCATTGGCATCGGACTGCCCGGCCCCGTGGAACACGCGACCGGACGGCCGGTCAAGCCGCCCATCATGCCCGGCTGGGATGGATTCGACGTCGTCCCTTACGTCCAGCGCTCGCTGCCAGTTCCCGTGCTGGTGGACAACGACGTCAACATCATGGCGCTCGGCGAACGTACCGCATACTGGCCCGACCACGAGAATTTCCTGTTCATCAAAGTGGCCACTGGCATCGGCGCAGGCATCATAAGCAGTGGACAGCTACAGCGCGGCGCCAATGGCACTGCGGGGGACCTCGGCCACGTCCGGGTGCCCCGTGGCGACGACGTCCTTTGCCGCTGCGGCAACTACGGGTGCCTCGAAGCGCTCGCCTCAGGTCCCGCCGTCGCACGTCAACTCAAGGCTCAAGGTCTCGAAGCCGCCACGGGCGCTGACGTTCTACGTCTGGTGGGCGAAGGAAATTTGCAGGCCATCCAGGCTCTCCGGCAGGCGGGACGGGACGTCGGCGATGTGCTGGCCACGGTGGTCAACCTGCTCAATCCGTCCATGATCATCATCGGCGGCAGCGTGGGAGAGGCTGGCGAACACCTCGTTGCCGGCATTCGCGAGGTTGTGTACCGGCGTTCGCTGCCGTTGGCCACGACGCACCTGCGGATCGGTATTTCCATGGCCGGTGATCGCGCCGCAATCCTGGGCGCCAGTCAGATGGTGACGCAGTATGTGCTGTCGCCGGCAGTGATTGAAGCCACGCTCCAAGCAGCGGGATAGGCGCCTTTTGTGACGGGATGGCCGGTGATGGCGTGATAGCAATGAAAGTGATGAAAACGTTTCCCGCCACCTTCCAGCACACCCCATGAGCCAGTTCCTCGCGAAAGTTCCCCGGGGTTGGTTGATCCTCGCCTGCATTGGCCTGATCGCGCTCAACATGCGAGGGCCGTTCGTAGCAGTGGCCCCCGTGGTGGGTTCCCTGCAGGCCGACCTGGGATTCTCACCTGTTGAACTCGGCCTGTTGACTGGCATCCCTGTGCTCTGTTTTTCGCTGGCCTCGCCGTTGGCCTCCTTGGCTGGCCGGCGGCTCGGTGCCGAATTCGCGGTGATGCTCACGCTGCTTGGCGTACTGGCCGGCGTCGTGATCCGGTCCAGCGGCGGTGGCGTGCCGGTGATGGTGGGGACGGTCATCATCGGGGTGGCTATTACCATCGGCAATATCGCCGTGCCGCTCATCATTCGCAGGGACTTTGCTCCACGGCGCCAAGCTACCGCGATGGGCGTCTACACGGCCGCCTTGAATATCGGATCGTTCCTTACATCCGTGGCTACTGCGCCGCTCGCTGAATGGATGGGCTGGCGGCTTTCCTTGGCCGCGAGCGCCCTTCTGGCGTTGGCAGCCATCCTGTTCTGGATACCGACTGTTGGATTCCGGCGCGCGCTGGTTCCGGCTGCGGTTCCTGCGCCCGACCGTTCTGCATCCGCTGCGGTTGCTGGAGTGGGCTGGCTCACCGTGGGCCTGACGATTGGCTTCGCGGGCCAGGCGTTCTCGTACTACGGCATCACGGCGTGGCTGCCGACCTTCCTGTCCGACGAGCTCGGGATGGGCGCCGCCGAGGCCGGCGCCGGGTCATCACTGTTCCAGATCTTCGCGATCGTGGGCGGGCTGGGAGTACCGCTCTTGGCCCGCTTTGCGAGTACGACGACGGTGGCCGTCACCTTGAGTGCGTTATGGCTAACGGTTCCCGTGGGCTTGCTGCTGGCACCCGGTTTGTGGTGGATGTGGTCTTCGATGGGCGGCGTTGCGCAGGGTGGCGGCATCACGGTCGTGTTCATCGCCATCATCAAGTTCGCGCACTCCCAAGCGGCCGCGGGGAAAATGTCCGCAGTTGTGCAGGGTGTGGGCTATTTGGTTGCAGCCTTGGCGCCAACGGTCATCGGCTACGTCCACGCTGTGTCCAGCGGCTGGACTGTGCCGCTGCTGGTGCTCCTGGGTTCGGTGCTCGCGTTCTGTGTGTGCGTTACGTTGTCCGTGCGCTGGGTGGCCCGGCAGCGGTAGCTGGGGGCCGCCGTCGGGCTGTGCCGCGGTGTTGCGCCCGATTCGGGGGATGGCTGCGCATTAGACGGTAGGACCGTGTGTGTCAGGCTGTTGTGTGACAGGTTTGCTGTTCCCACCAGGTGATACACGCGGCAGGGAAAGGTCCGTCATGGATTTTATTGTTCCTCCCCGTCGTACGAAGCGGAGCCACTTCACTCTCGATCAAAAGCACGCGATTCTGGATGAGTACGACAAGTGCCTCGAGCGTGGTTCCCGGATTGCGTTCTGCCGGGCCGTGGGCATCGGTGATAACACCATTCGCCTCTGGGTCCAACAGCGCGAGACTGGGGAGCTCAGATCCCGCAGCAAGCAAGGCAGAGAGGATCATCGATTGCGCGAACACGATAAGAGACTGCTCAAACAGGTCCTGAAAGAGAACGAGGTCCTCAAAGCCAAGCTGGCCCGATCCGAGGCCGCGGTGGACATCCTGGGAAAAGCTTCCGCGCTCTTGGACGCCATGGCCAAGAGCGCAGCGGCAACGGATCCGGAACTGAAGGAACCCGAGCCCCAGCGCCCGGAATGGTTGACGTCAAAGCCTGGAAAGACGTCACCCTGAGCTTCGCCGGGAAGCTCGTGGCTGCTGGCTGGTCAGCGGTGAAGGCCTGCGCTTTAGTGGGTCTGCACCGCACCACCTGGTACCGGCACCTGAACCCGCCGGTCCGGGCAGGGATCAGTGTCCCTCAAGCCGACCGGGCCTACCCAAACCGGATCACACCGGCCGAATCCGAGGAGTTCATGGAACTGCTCAACTCCCAGGACTACGGGAACCTGTCAGTCACCCAGGCCTACTACCGGATGCTCGATAAAGGCCACTGTTCATTCTCGATCGCCGCAGCCCACCGGATCGTGGCCAGCCATGGACAAAACGGAGACCGCCGCGCCCAACGCGGCGGAACCGGCCCCGCCCGGGTCAAGCCAGTCCTTGAAGCCACGGCTCCCAACCAACTCTGGAGCTGGGACATCACGATGCTCCACGGCCCCCGGAAAACACACCTACAAGCTCTACACAATCATGGACGTATTCTCGCGCAGGGTCGTCGGCCATCGCGTCGAGTACACCGAATCCGCAGCCCTGGCCGCAACGTTAATCCGGAACGCGGTGGCCGATAACGAGCGCTGCCCTGCAGTGCTCCACGCCGACAACGGCGGCCCCATGCGGGCAGGAACCACCCTGGACCTCGCAAGGGCCCTGGGCATCACCCTGTCCTACTCCCGGCCACGGGTCTCCGACGACAACCCCTACTCGGAATCCCTGTTCAAGACCGTCAAATACTGCCTGGACTTTCCACAACGCTTCCAGGACCTCCAGCACGCACGCGACTACATGGCGGCGTTCTTCACGGACTACAACACCAACCACCGCCACAGCGGCCTGAACTACTACACCCCAGACACCGTCCACTACGGACTGGTCGAGCAAGCACGCCGGCAACGGCAAACAACACTCGATGCCTGCTACGCCCCGCAACCCACACCGCTACCGCCGCAGGCCCACCGCACCCGGAGTCCCTCCCCGGGCCGGCATCAACCATAAACAACCCACCCCGCTGTCACAAACAGCTTGATATATACCGAGGAAGCGTCTAGCGCGCAGCAAGCCATCGAATGGGTGGGCGGGGCCGTCTCCGTTCGTTGGCCGATTCGGGGGATCGCTGCGGAATGTGCCGTGCGCACGGCATGGTGTGCAGCCAGCCATCGAAATGGAGCGAGTTGGCAGCGGTAGGTGGGAGACCGCCGTCGGGGTGTGTCCGATGCGCTTGCCCGATTCGGGGGCTGGCTGCGCAGTAGACGGTAGGAATCGTCTTGTGTGCAGCAAGCCATCGAATGGGCGGGCGGGCCCGTCTCCATTCGCTGCCCGTTTCGGGGGTGCGCTGCCGAACGTGCCGTGCGCACGGCATGGTGTGCAGCCAACCATCGAAATGGAGCGAGTTGGCAGCGGTAGGTGGGAGACCGCCGTCGGGGTGTGTCCGATGCGCTTGCCCGATTCGGGGGCTGGCCGCGCAGTAGACGGTAGGAATCGTCTTGTGTGCAGCGGGCCATCGAATGGGCGGGTGGGGCCGTCTCCGTGGGCTACCGATTCGGGGGTGCGCTGCGAGACGTGCCGTGCGCACGGCATGGTGTGCAGCTAACCATCGAAATGGAGTGAGCTGGCCGCCGGTGGCATGGAAAAGCCCCGCTGCTGGGCTGCCTCCCCGACCATCGGGGTCACTTGTTGCGAAGAGTGCAGGCAGCCCAGCGTCGGGGCTTGGTTTGTCGCTACCTTTTCAGGTCAATGCACCTAGGCGGCGACGAGTTCCTCTTCCGTGGCCTCTTCACGGGCCTCGGTGAGGAAACGGGCGTAGGCCGGGATCGTCAGGAAGGTGGGGAATTCCTCGGCCAGGGTCACTTCTTCGAAGATGGCACGGGCGTCGGCGAAGCGGTCTCCGTCGAAGCGTTCCAGCCGGGCGAATTCCTCGTCCAGCATGTCTTCCACCCATTCGCGGGTAATGATGTCGCCGTTGTCGGTGATGGCGTGGGAGTGGATCCACTGCCACAGCTGGGACCGCGAGATCTCGGCGGTGGCGGCGTCTTCCATCAGGTTGTGGATGGCCACAGCCCCGTTGCCGCGGAGCCAGGACTCGATGTAGCGGATGCCTACCTCGATGTTCAGGCGAACGCCGGCCTCGGTGATGGTGCCCTCGGTGCTGGCGATGTCGATCAGGGCGCGGTCGTCGGGGGTGACGTCTTCGCGGGAGCGCTCCAGCTGGTTGGGACGGTCGCCGAGAACTGAGTCAAAAACTTCGCGGCAGACCGGCACGAGGTCCGGGTGGGCAACCCACGAACCATCGAAGCCGTCGTTGGCTTCGCGGGTCTTGTCCGCACGGACCTTCTCAAACGATGCCAGGTTAGCGGCCTCGTCCTTGCGGTTCGGAACAGCAGCAGCCATACCGCCGATCGCCATGGCGCCGCGGCGGTGGCAAGCCCGCACGAGTTGTTCGGTGTAGGCACGCATGAACGGCTGCGTCATGGTCACCTGGCCGCGGTCCGGGAGTACGAAGCGCGGTCCGCGGGTACGGAAGTTCTTGATCAGGGAGAAGATGTAGTCCCATCGGCCAGCGTTCAAACCTGAGGCGTGGTCCCGCAGTTCGTACAGGATCTCTTCCATCTCAAACGCGGCCGTGATGGTTTCGATCAGCACCGTGGCGCGGATGGTGCCCTGCGGGATGCCGAGCAGGTCCTGGGCCAGGACGAAGATGTCGTTCCACAGGCGGGCTTCGAGGTGGTTCTCGATCTTCGGCAGGTAGAAGTACGGTCCCTTGCCCTGGGCCAGCAGTCGGCGGGCGTTGTGGAAGAAGAACAAACCGAAGTCCACGATGCCACCCGCGATCGGCTTTCCATCAACCAGCATGTGCTTCTCCGGCAGGTGCCAGCCACGCGGACGGACCACGATGGTGGGCAGGTCCTCGGCAGCCTTGAGCTTGTACTCCTTGCCCTCCGGGGACGTGAAATCAATGCGGCGCTCCAAAGCATCCGTCAGGTTCAGCTGCCCCTGGATCACGTTGCGCCACGTCGGCGTCGAGGAGTCTTCCATGTCAGCGAGCCAGACCTTCGCACCCGAGTTCAGGGCGTTGATGGTCATCTTCTTATCCACCGGACCCGTGATCTCCACGCGGCGGTCCTCCAGACCCGGAGCCGGCGGAGCGACCCGCCACGACGGGTCATTCCGGATGCCCTCGGTCTGCGGGAGGAAACGGGGATCCTGGCCGCTGGAAATCTGGTTCCGGCGGGCGTGCCGTGCCTGCATCAGCTCCTGACGACGATCAGCCGTAGCCCGGTGCAACTTGCCGATGAACTCAAGGGCGTCCGGCGTCAAAACCTCGTTCTGACGGCAAATGGGCTGAGCGGTGATCGTGATGCCATTAATAGTGAAGTTGTCAGTGAAGCTGTTCATTTCAAAACTCCTAAGAAGAGGTTCGACGGCGGCACTTGCCTGGGTTGGTGGGGCCGGGAAGAGAAATCCTCCGCGTGCTATTCCCCGTCCCGGCCGCATGGCCTCGCGGGGCTCGGCCGACGTCCGGGACAGGGCCCCTTTTACGCACGCTTCCGGATTCCCCTTCCCGGCCGATGGCGGTGAGTGCCGCCGTCGTGCCCTGTGGTGAGCGAAGCGAACAGCTCACCTGGGCGTGTTGGTTAGTGGAACTGGCCCTCTTCGGTGGATCCCACGAGGGCGAGGGTGGATGCGTTCGGGTTGAGCGCAGTAGCGATGTCGTCGAAGTAGCCGGTGCCGACTTCGCGCTGGTGCTTGGTGGCGGTGTAGCCGCGGGACTCGGAGGCGAATTCCTTTTCCTGGAGTTCGACGTAGGCGCTCATGCCTTCACGGGCGTAGCCGTGGGCGAGATCGAACATCGAGTAGTTCAGGGCGTGGAAGCCGGCCAGGGTGATGAACTGGAACGTGAAGCCCATGGCACCGAGTTCGCGCTGGAACTTGGCGATGGTGGTGTCGTCCAGGTGCTTGCGCCAGTTGAAGGACGGGGAGCAGTTGTAGGAGAGCATCTGGTCCGGGAACTCGCCCTTGACCGATTCGGCGAACTTGCGTGCCAGTTCCAGGTCCGGGGTGCCGGTCTCCATCCAGATGAGGTCCGAGTACGGGGCGTAGGCCTTGGCGCGGGCGATGCAGGGTTCGATGCCGTTGCGGACCTTGTAGAAGCCCTCGGCGGTGCGCTCACCAGTGATGAATTCCTGGTCGCGCTCGTCAACGTCAGAGGTGATCAGCGTTGCTGCTTCGGCGTCGGTTCGGGCGATGACGACGGTCGGAGTGCCGGCGACGTCGGCCGCGAGGCGGGCTGCGTTGAGGGTCCGGATGTGCTGCTGGGTGGGAATCAGGACCTTGCCGCCAAGGTGGCCGCACTTCTTTTCCGAGGCCAGCTGGTCTTCCCAGTGAACGCCCGAGGCGCCTGCGGTGATCATGGACTTCATGAGTTCGTAGGCGTTGAGCGGGCCACCGAAGCCGGCTTCGGCGTCGGCGACGATCGGGACGAGCCAGTCTTCAACAGTCTTGACGCCCTCGGCGTATTCGATCTGGTCTGCGCGGAGCAGGGCGTTGTTGATGCGGCGGACAACCTGGGGAACCGAGTTGGCCGGGTACAGGGACTGGTCCGGGTAGGTCTGGCCCGAGAGGTTGGCGTCAGCTGCCACCTGCCAACCGGAAAGGTAGATGGCGCGGAGGCCGGCCTTGACCTGCTGAACGGCCTGGTTGCCGGTCAAGGCACCGAGGGCGTTGGTGTAGCCGCCGGTGGGAGCTTCCTCGGTCAGCTGCTTCCAGAGCTTTTCCGAACCGCGACGGGCCAGGGTGTGCTCTTCGGAGACGCGACCACGGAGGCGGACGACGTCGGTGGCCGAGTAATCACGGGTGACGCCTTCCCAACGCGGGTTGGCGGACCATTCAAGTTCCAGCGCTGCTGCCTGCTGCTCTGCAGTCTGTGCCGATTCTGCTGGTTCAAATGATGCGGTCATTGCATTCTCCTAATATCCAAGCGGGGCTCCCCGGGCCGGCCTCCGCTGCGCCTTTGCTGCATCGGCCGGCTTACCCGGGGTCTGTATTTCTTTTTCGTAAGACCTACTTTTCTGCACTTACAAAAGGCTTTCTAGAGGAAAGCTATGGAAAGAAATGCACTTCTTCGCGTATTCTCAAGAAATGTCCCCTGTGAGCTGGAATCGCGAAGTCGCGCCGCCGTCGTCGTCCACGACGTCCCCCGAACTGGACGTCATTAGCCTCGGCCGCCGCGTGCGCCATCTGCGCAAGCAAGCCGGCCTTACGCTGGACGACTTGAGTGCCGCCGTCGGGACTGCGCCAAGCCAGTTAAGCCTGATCGAAAACGGTAAACGCGAACCCAAATTGGGACTCCTTCAGCAGCTTGCCGCGGCCCTCAACGTGAGCATCGATCAGCTTCTGGGGGCCGAGCCGCCCAGCCGCCGCGCTGCCCTGGAAATCGAGCTGGAACGATACCAACGTGGACCCCTGTACGAGTCGCTGAATCTGCCGAAAATCCGCATCAGCTCGCGGCTTCCGCTGGATGTGCTGGAGTCGCAAGTGGGGCTGCTTCAGGAGCTCGAGCGCAAGCTAAATGAGCAGGTCGCGACGCCGGAAGAAGCGCGCCGCGCGAACGGCGAGTTGCGTGCCATGATGCGCGAGCGCGGTAACTATTTCCCGGAGTATGAGGCGGAGGCGCAGAAGGTCCTCAAAGGGGTCGGCTACACCACTGGGCCGCTCAGCCAGCATGTCATTGCGGACATCGCCGAGAACCTCGGATTTTCGTTGCACCACGTGGGCGATTTGCCCCATTCCACCCGGTCAGTGACGGATTTGAAGAACCGCAGAATTTACCTAACGCAGAACCAGCGCCAGGATCACGATCCGCGTTCGGTGCTGCTGCAGGCGCTTGGCCATTATGTCCTGGGGCATGAAACTCCGCGGAACTACGGCGATTTTCTGGCACAGCGAGTGGCCACCAACTACTTCGCCGCGGCTCTGCTGTTGCCCGAGCATGCCACCGTTGAATTCCTCCAAAAAGCCAAGGCAGCGAAAGAAATCGCGGTGGAGGACATCCGCGACGCCTTCGCTGTGTCCTACGAGACCGCCGCCCACCGCTTCACCAACCTGGCCACCAAGCACCTGGGCATCACCACGCACTTCCAGAAGACACACCAGTCAGGCATCATCTACAAGGCCTACGAGAACGACGGCGTGACCTTCCCGCAGGATCACACGGGCGCCATCGAAGGGCAACCGTCGTGCAAGGCCTGGACGTCGCGGGCCGTGTTCGACGTGCCGGACAAGTTCAGCGCGTACAGCCAGTACACGGATACGCCTTCCGGTACTTACTGGTGCACGGCCAGGACCGAGCGCTCTGCCGCTGGTGAGTTTTCCTTGAGTATTGGGGTGCCGTACCAGCATGTGAAATGGTTCCGCGGGCGCGAGACGACGGCCCGTGCTACCTCGACCTGCCCGGACCCGAACTGCTGCAAGAGGCCTCCTGCCTCACTTGCAAACGAATGGGCCGGCAACGCCTGGCCGTCGGCGCGGGCTCATTCGCACCTGCTGGCCGCCATGCCTCCCGGCGCGTTTCCCGGCGTGGACGAGACCGAGGTGTACAGCTTCCTGGCGGCCCACTCCGAGCGCTGACGCTCTCTCACGTCCTGCCTCCTTTCCCCCAACGCTCGATCACATCCTGCGGGTCTTGGGCTGGATGTTCTATCACGTCCTGCGGGTTTTTCCCCGATGCTCGGTCACTTCCCGACCGTTTTGGCGGGATGTTCTCTCACCTGCTGGCGACATCACCCTCACGTGATGTGGCAAGCAACTGCTCCGTGTGCTCCCATAGCTGCCTGCACACGTTTGGATCATCTGCCGGGTGAACCGGCGTGAGGCGCTTCGTGTTCCGCCTTGTGTAGTAGCCGCCGCTTGTTCCTGAGAATGTGTAGTCGCTGGCCAGTTTGATGATGAGGCCTGCGCCGCGTTCGGGATCCCCAATATGAAGGTGAGCGAGGATCCTCTCCAGCAGTGGCGCGAACCTGAGTTCCCGCCCTAGGCCCGTGACGTTGAAGCCAGGGTCTACGCAGTTGGCACTGACTCCGGTCCCCTCCAGACGTCGGGCCAATTCCAACGTGAACATGATGTCCAAAAGTTTGCTTTTCCCATACACCGCAGAAGAGCCTCGCGCGGAAAAAGGGGCAGTATCGGTGAGATCCCCAGGGAGAGCCAGGGATCCATGCCGACGTGACGCCTCCGAGGCGACATTCACGATCCGAGCATTCGGTGTGGCTTTGAGGGAGGGAAGCAGTTCCTGCGTAAGTATCCACGGTGCCAAGTAGTTGACTGCCATCATCTCCGGAAACCCATCCGCCGTGATGCGCTGCTCGAAGGCGTGGAGGCCAGCGTTGTTTATCAGGACGTCGATCTGGTGGTACCGCTCTGCCATCTGACGGCCGACGCGTCGGACATCTCCCGTGCGCGAGAAGTCCGCTGTGAAGAAATCCACTGAAGTCCCAGGTGCCGAGAGTTCGATTTCGGCCGAGACTGCGGCAGCGCGCTCGGCATCCCGGGTAGTCAGCGCCAGACGGGCGCCCCGTCTGGCCAATTCGATGGCTACGATGCGGCCCAAGCCGCTTGTTGCTCCTGTCATGACAATCAGAGGTGTGGAACGCAAAGGTTTCTCCTTCGGCAGGGCTTCGAGGCGGCTGGGATATAGTGGGGATTTCCTAACCATAAGGAGTTAATGGGGAAATGTCCATCAGTTCTAGTGTTCCCAACGACGACAAGAATTCGGGCCGCCGCGATCTCGAACTCGCCCTCGGCTCAGAATTGAGCGCCCTTCTGAGCGCATCAAGGGTTCTTACCGAGCGGAGTGCTGCGGCATTTCACCCGGATCTCCAGCCTGCTGCGTTTCATCTCGCTCGATGGCTCTTCTCTTACGGGCCGGTAAAGCCAAGCACCCTGGCAGAGTCCGTTGGGATGGACCGAAGTTCCACCAGCAGCCTGATCCGATCCATGAAAGCACTCAACCTGCTCAAGGGCGCGCCTGACCCCAGTGACAAGAGAGCTGTCATCGTGTCGCTCACTTCGGAAGGAGAAGCCCGGGTCAAGAAAGCCCTGGATTTGCGTGGAACTTCGTTTTTCGACCGAATCAAGGACTGGAACGACGCCGACGTCGAGACCCTCGCCAGACTACTCCACGCCTTTAATCACCCATCCGGCAAGAGTTCAGCAGAAGAGGCCTCTAACGCTCGCCGAAGGAGGGATGTGAGAGAGCATCGGCCGGAACGGGCCGGGATGTGACAGAGCATCGGCCGGAACGGGGCGGGATGTGAGAGAGCGTCCGGGAGAAGGCATCCGGATGTGAGAGAGCGATGGCTAGCGAACCAGCCGTCCTACCAGCACTGCCGCAGCCTCAACGACGTCGTCCGCCTGCCGTTTGGACGAACTCAGGGCGACCTCGTGTCCGGCCAGAGTAATCATGTCCGTGATGACAGCGACCGTGAGCTTTCCCAGGGTGTCGTCGCTGGCTCCCAGCAGCACGGAGTTTTGCCGGACCCACTCGCGTCCACGTTCACGTCGCAGTACCTCGAATCCCGGGGGAGTGTCGCCCTCGATGAACACCCGCTCCAATGCGCGGTGTGTCCAGGTGTAGTCGAAGTAGCTGCGGCTGCCCACGTTGAACAGTGCCAACGGATCGTTTTCGCCTGACTTCCTGGCCTTTGCTACAGCCGCGGCGACGAGCCTCTCATGTTCATTTTGGTAATCATCCCAGAGCGCCAGGAAGAGTTCGGTCTTGCCGCCGAAATGGTGATAGAGGCTGCCAACACTTGACCCGGAACGGGCTACGACGTCGGAAATGCTGGCATCGGTGAAGCCGTGCTCACAGAAAACTTCCCTGGCCGCATCCAGGAGGTTTCTTCGGGTGGCGGCTGTCCGGGTCCATTGCCACGAGCCGGCATGGACTGCCGCGTTGGAGGTTTTGCGAACCAAGGATGCTCCCTTCGCCGCGACATGCTGTTTGCCGGAGTGTCGTCGGGCTTCTTTCTGGAATCGTACCTTCACCCAGTCCGAAACTTACAGCAATCAAACCCCTTGACCATCAATCAAGTAAAGGAACAATCTTAGAAGCTCGTTCTAGAAATATGTGTTGCGGTATGTATCCGAATGCTGCGATTTTTGACGTCAAACGCTCCGAAACCCGGGTGCCGTTTTCACCGTCGCGCTGCAACTGGTTGAATCGCTATGAGAGAGCGCCAACTGGTCGCACGCCAAACAAAGCCAGAGAGGAACGCGGCCTGATGTCCGTTTCAAGCAAGTCGTCCGGGATCACGTCGAACAGGTGGTTCAAACCCGTCGTCGTTACCGCCATAGCTTTGGTGGTGGCGCTGGTCCTGGTGCTTATCGCGCAGTGGCTCCGGACGATGCAACCCGTCCAGCAGTTCCTGGTGGACTACCCCGGACACTCAGCGATCCCCGAAGGCACCCCAACAGGCTTCCCGGCATGGCTCGGCTGGCAGCACTTCCTGAACATGTTCTTCCTGGTCCTGATCATCCGCTCTGGCTGGCAGGTCCGGACCACCACAAGGCCGCCGGCCTATTGGACCCGGAACAACAAAGGCTTCATCAAGACCAAGAACGCACCGGGCAAGATCAGCCTTGATCTCTGGTTTCACCTCACGCTGGATGCCTTGTGGGTGTTGAACGGCATCATCTTCATCGTCCTGCTGTTCGCAACCGGCCAATGGCTGCGGATCATCCCGACCAACTGGGACGTCTTCCCCAACGCTCTTTCCGCAGCCCTACAGTACGCTTCGCTGAACTGGCCCATTGAGAACGGCTGGAACAACTACAACAGCCTTCAGCTCCTGACGTACTTCGTCACCGTCTTCATCGCCGCCCCGCTGGCCATCATCACGGGCTTGCGGATGTCCGGTGCGTGGCCGAAAAAGGCGGCGATCAACAAGTTCTACCCGATCGAGCTCGCCCGACAGATCCACTTCCCGGTGATGATCTACTTCGTGGCGTTCGTGATCGTCCACGTCACCTTGGTCCTGGCCACCGGTGCGCTGAACAACCTGAACCACATGTACGCCTCGAACAACGATTACAGCTGGTGGGGCTTCGGCATTTTCGCCGCCTCAATCGTCTTCACAGCGGCCGCCTGGTTCCTGGCCCGCCCGCTGTTCCTGCGCCCGGTCGCCTCGCTGATGGGCAAGGTCTCGCGCTAGCGGTTTCCGCCCTGCCATAGGGCATCAAACGGAGCACCCGAGGACACGCGGTTCTTGATGCCGGCCGTTACGAACGCCTTGGCGGTGCGGGCAGCTTCCAGTGGCGTGGCGCCCTTGGCCAATTCAGCAGTCACGGCAGCAGCCAGGGAGCAACCGGCACCCGACACAGCCACGTCGCCAACCTTAGGACTGCGCAGGACTTCCAGCGTTTCGCCGTCGTAGTAAACGTCGACGGCGTCAGGGCCTTCCAGCCTCACTCCACCCTTGGCGAGGACTACTGCGCCGCTGATCTCGTGAATGCGAATGGCAGCGGCTTTCAACGATTCTTCGTCCGTGATGCTCAGTCCGGACAATGACTCGGCCTCAAAGTGATTCGGGGCGACGAAAGTAGCCAGAGGCAGGATCTGCGCTTTCAAGGCCTGGTCAGTGTCCAAGGCGTGGCCCGGCTCCTGTCCCTTGCAGATCAGGACAGGGTCAAGGACCACATTCGCGAAAGAGCCGTCGGCCAACGCCTTCTCCACTGTGCTGATGGTTGCCGGACTTCCGAGCATGCCAATCTTCACCGTGTCCAAAACCGAGGGTGCGCCGGAAGCGGCACCATATGCCGCCGTCGTCGCTTCCAATTGGTCCGCGATGACCTGCTGGTCAACCGGCACGAAGCGGTGTTTCCAGCTGTCTTGGGGGTTGAAGGAAACGATGCACGTGAGGTTCGCGATGCCGAACACTCCCAGTTCCTGGAAGGTCTTGAGGTCGGCCTGCGCGCCGGCACCGCCGGTCGCTTCGGAGCCGGCGATGGTCAGTGCAATGGCAGGGGCAACGGCTGAAGTCATGTCTTCCATCTTGCCAGTTGCCCGACGGGGAGCCGATTTCGACGGCGCCGGTAACGCCCGCGCCACGAGCCGCCGCCGCAGGTAGCCGTTAGCCGTGCAAGCGGCGGTAAGCTGCCTCGGCGGCTGGGTGCAGGGGCACGCCGGCGGTGTTGATGAGCGTCTCAGGGCTGAGGAACTGCACGCCCGTGCTCGTCTTCGGTACCAGGTCCTGAGCCTTCTCTGCCAACAGCCTCACGGCCTCCGAAACCAGGTGATCGGCCAGGTCGCTGCGGCAAAGGAGCAGGTTCGCTACGCCCACGGTCCAGGTGGCAGCTGCGTCCCCGTAGCTCTTGGCGGGGATCAGGACGCGATCGTAGAAGGCGCCATATTGTTCGCGCATGGCCTTGATGTGTTCGGAGAGGTCGATCAGTCGAAGGCCAATGTCATTGGCAGTGGATGCGATGGCAGCGGTTGGCACACCGCCGGACCAGAAGAGGGCGTCAATGGAACGGTCGCGTAACGCCGCCAACCCTTGATTCAAGCCGAGGTTCACCTGCTTGAGGCCCATGCTGGCCGGCGCCGCGGAGAGGATGCGCGGAACGGTCAGCGACGTCCCGGAGCCCACCTCGCCAACACCGGCTGTCTTCCCGGCCAGGTCGGCGAAGGAGCGCAGACCGCTGTCCTCCCGCACGATGCAGTGAACGTAGTTTTGGTACACCTTTCCGAGCGCCACAAGATTGCCGCCGGGTTGTCGGGTGGCCGCAGCCTGGGCAGCTGCGTCCGCAAGCGCGACGGCGAACGTTGCCTCGCCGGACAATACCCGCCGGATGTTTTCCAGGCTTCCGCCGGTGGTCAGTGGCACGGCGGCTTCGGCCACACCCTCGCGTTGTAGCAACTCCGCGAACAATGTTGCGAACTCCAGGTAAAAGCCACCTGGTTCACCGCCGGCGACCGTTAGCTTTTGCGGCTTCTCCTCAGGGGTGCAAGCGGTCCAGACCGGCAGCAGTAGCCCAGCCAAACCAGCGGACAGTCCGGCTCTGAGAACAGCCCGCCTTGGTAGGATCCTGCTACTCATCCTGATCACCCTGAGGCTGCCGGAATTCAAGCCGTGCCGTCAATCCGTGTGGTTGTTTTCCCTCGAGCATAAGCTCACCGCCGTTCGCATGCGCCAAACGGTCCACGATCGTCATGCCCAAACCGTTTCCTGCGATCTTGCTGTGCTGCGGCGCCCGCCAAAACCGCGTTGTGGACGCGGTGCGCTGCTCGGCGGAAAGCCCGGGACCGTCGTCGGAAATCTCGACGGCGACCCCTCCTCGCGTCCGCGTCATTGCCACCGTGATCCGGGCCCCGGGGGCGTATTTGATGGCGTTGGCCAGAAGCTCACCCACCATGTGTGCCAGCTCGTCCGGATTGCAGGCGAGGTGGAGCGGTTGCTCCGGCTGCGCCAGCGTGATCGTCGAACCAGCGCGTCCAGCAGCCGGCATCGCCCGCTCCACCTCTCCCTGCAGGACAGGGAAGGGGTCGATGACGGTGTGGTGTTTGTGCTCAGCTTCCTGCTGCACGCGCGCCGAACCCTCGAAGGCGCGGTGTTCCGCGGTCGCCAGCTTCAGCACGCCGTCGAGAATTGCCTCCACACGCTCAAGCTCAGCAACCACGCCGGCAGCCGCGGCTTTTTCGGGTTCGGACTTCAGTGCCAGCTGCAGCAGATCGATCCGGAGCCGCAAGGCACCCACTGGATTCCGTAGTTCGTGCGATGTGTCGGCGATCAGTTGGCGCTGCGAATCGATGCTCTCAGTGACAGTGTTGGCCATCGCGGTGAACGAACGGCTCAGCTCCCTCAGCTCGGGTGGGCCGGCGTCGGGAAGATGGGTCGTTTTGCCCGTCGTCTCAAGTTCGTGGACGGCTTTGCTCAGGCGATGGACCGGCCGCAGGACCCAGCCGGTGAGGCGGGCCGCTGCCAGGAGGAGGAGAGCACCGAGCGCCACTGCGGCAAGCCCGACGACGAGCCACCGCTCCCGTAGTTTCTGCCGGGCCGCTTCGGGGTTGACTTCAAGGACGGCCTCACCAAGTACCTGGCTGGCTGTGCCGAAGGACCTCGAGATAACCTCCGTCCCGGATCCGAAGGGCCTGAGCGGGCTGAGGGTGGTGTCGCTGAGGTTCAGGCTGGCCCGGTTCAGTGCGTCACGGACTTCGGCACGGTCCTCGTTGAGATTGCCCGAGCGGACTGTCTGCTGCTGCAGGCGGATCAGGATCCCCTCGCCGTAGAGCTCGGAATAGCGATCCATTTCGCGTTGGAGTTGGGTGGTGTCGTTGTCCGATGAAGCGTCATTTGCGAGCTGGGCGAATCGGTTCAAAGACGTGACCCGGTTGATCTGGAGTTCCTGGGCAAGCTCCCTGCCGGCCGATGTCAGTATCACGCTGGATACCGTGACCACGATGAGCACCGCGATCACGCTCAGGATGGCCAGGACACGGATTTTCACGGCTGCTCGACGCGGTAACCGACCCCGCGGACGTTGATGATGAAGCCGGGTAGTTGGAGCTTGGACCGGAGGCCTGTGAGGTGCACATCCAGCGAGCGGGAATTTGCGAGGAAAGCATCACCCCAGAGGGCATCGAGGATCTGTTCCCTTGTCACTACTGATCCCGCATTCCTTGCCAGGAGGCTGAGGAGTTCGAACTCTGTTGCGGTCAGGGAGAGCTCCCTTTCGCCAACAGATGCCGTCCTGCGGTCCAGGTCCACACTGACGTCTCCCACCTGGATGTTGTGGGGCGCCGACTGCCCGGCACGGTTGGTACGACGCGTCACAGCCTCGATCCTCGCCAGCAATTCCACGAGCTTCACAGGTTTGACCAGATAGTCATCTGCCCCGGAACGCAGACCCAGGACCACGCTGCGCTGGTCGTCGCGCGCCGTGAGGATCAGGATGGGAATTTGCGTGACCTGACGCAGTTTCCGCAGGACGTCCAGGCCGTCCAAGTCCGGCAAACCGAGATCCAGCAGGATCACCTCGTGGTGCCGATGCCCCAGGAGTGCGTCCTCGCCGCGGGATACCCTGGTGGCTTTGTGGCCGGCGGATGCAACGGCAGCGCTCAAAGCGGACGCCATCGCGTCGTCATCCTCGACGATGAGCACGTGCACTGTGTGATCCTTTGCCGCTTGGGTTGTTGGTGGGTTTGTGCCCGATGGTTGGACGGGGTTGGTTGACGGGTGACGGTGGCGGTTGGCGGTTGACGGTTGACGGTTGCGTGGTTGACGTTGGCGGTTGGCGGTTGGAGGCCCGATGGTCCGTCTTGGAGATTACTCCCTTCCTCCCCGATCCGCCTTCCAGCGCCGGCGCGCCCCCGGTTCCCAACCCGCCGTCGGACGTTCTCTCACGTCGTGCGCCGTTTGGCAGGACGTTCTCTCACGTCGTGCGCCGTTTGCCGGAACGTTCTCTCACGTCGTGTGCCGTTTGCCGGAACGTTCTCTCACGTCGTGTGCCGTTTGGCAGGACGTTCTCTCACGTCGTGCGCCGTTTGCCGGAACGTTCTCTCACGTCGTGTGCCGTTTGGCATGCGGTCGTATGGTTTTGTGAGACAGCTTGATGGGAGCTTCAGTTCAGATGACCACGCCCAGAAGAAAATACGATGCGGCTTTCCGTGAGGATGCTGTGCGGCTTGTTTTGTCCACGAACCGGTCGGTGAAACAGGTCGCCGAGGAGATTCCACGAACCGGTCGGTGAAACAGGTCGCCGAGGAGAT
>NZ_JBFTIL010000025.1:0-79887 GCF_056394745.1 Paenarthrobacter sp. 10N417 | reverse complement strand
GGCTGGTACAACCGCCGCCGACCCAACCGCCGCGCCGGCGGCCTCCCACCCGCCACAGCCCACGCAAACCACCACACCACCGCCCAGCAACCCCTGGCCGCCTAACCAACAACAACGAGAACTGTCTCAAAAACTTGACGAGCGCAGATGCTCTCGCACATCCAACCGGCTTCCACGGGATCCTCTCGCACATCGTGGGCCACTAAAAGGACCGGCCCGAGCCCGTCGGAAGTGAAAGAACAACCGCCTAAAGGCCGCAGGAAATGATAGAACGATCGCCCAAACGCCGCAGGAAGTGACAGAGCGATCCCCGAAAGTCCGCGGGAAGTGAAAGAACGATCGCCCAAAAGCCGCAGGAAGTGAAAGAACATCCGTCCGAAAAGCCGCAGGAAGTGAAAGAACAACCGTCCAAAAGCCGCAGGAAGTGAAAGAACAACCGCCCAAAAGCCGCAGGATGTGAGAGAGCATCGGGAAGACAGAAGCGCTCCCCCACCCGTCGACCCGGGCGAGGGAGCGCTTCGTCGGCTACGTTACTTGCGGAAAACCTGGACGATCGACGGCCGTGGCGCCCGCACCGTACCGGCGGCAGGCGCGGCTCCAGCGTCCACGTAATCTGGGAAGAACGAGTGCTGGTCCGCGAACGTGCCTTCCTCGCCCGGGTGCTGGACCGCTACGAAAACGCTGCGCTCCTCGTCGTGGACGATCGGGCCACAGGTCTCGGCTTCGCGCGGGACTGCGAGGAACTGCTCCACCTTTCCGCGTTCGGGGCCTTCGAGGGTGACCTTGAACAGCCCGTCTGCGTAGCCGATGGTGGACGGTGCACCGTCGGTGGAGATCCAGAGGTTGCCTACGGAGTCGAAGGCCACGTTGTCCGGGCAGGAGATCGGGGAAACCTTGTTCGCCGGGAATCCGGAGAAGTACGTGGACGTGTTCTTGGCAGGGTCGCCAGCCACGAGCAGCAGGGTCCAGTTGAACTTGGTGCCAGTCTGATCCGGGCCCTCAGTGATTTCCACGATGTGGCCGTCACGGTTCAGCGTTCGGGGGTTGACCTCGGTGGCGCCTTCCTTGCCGGCCTTGCCGCGGTCCGAGTTGTTGGTGCAGGCCACGTAAACCTTGCCGGTGAGCAGGTTGGGCTGGACGTCTTCGCAGCGGTCCATCTTGGTTGGGCCCACTTTGTCAGCGGCAAGGCGGGTGTAGACAAGGACTTCAGCAACAGACATTCCGGGAACCGCCGAGACACCACCCACTACGAGGGGCAGCCACTCGCCGGTGCCATCGAAGGCGCCGTCGGCAGGAACCTTGCCAGTGCCATCAATTTCTGCCGCCGGGGAGTCACCGGTGAAGCGGGCAACGTACAGGTCACCTTCGGAGAGCAGGCTCATGTTGTTCTTGCGGGCATCCGCTGAGTCGCCGGGCTGGTATTTGCCCTTGGACACGAACTTGTAGAGGTAATCGAAGCGCTCGTCGTCACCCATGTACGCCACAACCTGGCCCGACGGAGCCACAATCACGTTGGCGCCTTCATGCTTGAAGCGGCCCATGGCGGAGTGCTTCTTCGGAGTGGAGGTGGGGTCGAACGGGTCAACTTCCACGATCCAGCCGAAGCGGTTGGTCTCGTTGGCGTAGCCGGCGTTGCGCGTGTCGAAGCGGTGCTCGTCCAGTTCCCATTGACGCGTGGTCGGCTTCGCAGAAATGCCGTAGCGCTTGTCGCTGTCGCTGGTGCCGGGGGCGGCAAAATAGCCGTTGAAGTTCTCTTCGCCGGAAAGGATGGTTCCCCACGGAGTGGTTCCGCCGGAGCAGTTGCCCAAGGTTCCCTTGATCCAGCGGCCCTCCGGGTCATCGATTGTCTTGACCAGGTTGGTGCCTGCAGCAGCGCCGGTCAGCTCATAGACGGTGTCCGTGAGGAAGCGCCGATTCAGGGGTGCACCCTGAACGTAGCTCCAGGGCTGGTTCTTGTTCTTGCGCTCCAACTCCACCACCGTCAGGCCGTGACCGGCTCGACCAATGGCACGGGTTTCAGCGGCGTCAAAACCTGCCGGCAGCATGATGTTCTCGTTGGTGTATTCATGATTCGTGAACAAGACGGCTCGGCGGTCCTTGGACCCGGGAACCGGGACGATGTCCGTGTAGTCGTTGTTGTAGCCGAATTGGCGTGCTTGGCCAGCAGCCGTCTGCGCGTTGAGGTTGAAGGCCGGCGAATCGGCGAAAAGGGGGTCACCCCAGCGGATGATCGGCTTCCAGTCGAACCCCTCTGGAACTGTGAAAGCGTCAACAGCGGCGTCAACAGGCTTGATTGCCGTGAACTGGAGCTTGGACTTCCCGAAGCCCTTCTTGGCTGCGTCCGACAAACCGTTGCCGGCATCGGCAACCGCAGAGTCGGCACCAGTCACTGCACTACCAAGAACGACGGCGAGCGCACCGGCGGCGCCAAGCCCCAGGGCGGCGCGGCGGCTCATGGCCGTTGAGGCGATGTCGCGGAAGTAGCCGTTGGAGCTGGTGTTGCAAACATCGCCGGCACAGGCGTTGTCGCACTTGAGAGCGCACGTGACCGCGCTGCGCTTGCCTTTGGTGTGGCCGAACATGGGCAGCAGTGGGAATGTGCGTCCAGTGGTATCAGACATGAGGGGACCTTCCAGAGAATGTACGAGGTTCCCGCTGAGCCTTTCAGCGCAATCGGAATCCGAGAGGACTCTCTGGTTAAGTTTCGGTGAACAGGTCTTCTTGGGAGGACGCGAGCGCCGAATGTACGCGTCTGAGCCTCTCTAACCACCAGTCCCGACGTTCCCCCGGAGCCGCATAGTGCTCCAGCAGCCCAGGATCGGCGACGGCCTCGCGAAGGCGGATGGCGCCGTCGTCGGCTACCAAGGGATCCAGTGTGATGTCCGAGGCGAAGAGCGAAACGGTGCCAAGCCCGCAGGCGTATGGCAGCGAGGGCAGCGCGGCTGCGAGCGCCAGACCGCCGCGGATTCCGATGGAGGTATCCAGGGCGGAGCTGACGACGGCGGGAAGGCCGGCCTGGGCGACGATGTCCAGGGCGCGTGCCACTCCCCCGAGCGGCGCTACCTTGACGACGATCAGGTCTGCAGCCCCCGCCCTGGCAACGCGAAGGGGGTCGGCCTCTTTCCGGACGCTTTCATCGGCGGCTATCAGGACGGGTGTTCCCGCGGCGGCAAGGCGACGGCGCACCTCAGCCAGACCCTCAATGTCCGGCACGGGTTGCTCTGCATATTCAAGTGCGACAACTGACAGTTTGCCCAATGCCTCTACAGCCTGATCAACATCCCAACCCCCGTTCGCATCGACGCGGATGGCTGCGTCGGGAAGGGCGTCGCGCACGGCGGTGACCCTTGCGAGGTCGTCGGCAAGAGATTGCCCACGCTCAGCAACTTTGATCTTGACGGCATCCACTCGGCCGAACCGAGCAAGTACTTCCGGCACACGCTCCGCAGGGACTGCGGGAACGGTGGCGTTCACGGGAATGCTCTCCCGAAGAACTGGAGGGAACCCAGTCCAGCCTGCTTCCAAGGCGGCAGAGAGCCAACGCGAGGATTCGTCGTCGTCGTATTCCGGAAAGGGGCAGAATTCACCCCAACCCAGAGGCCCTTTCAAGAGAAGTGTTTCCCGCTCCATGATGCCGCGGAACTTCACGCGCATGGGCAGTGAAACAACGTGGGCATTATCGAGGAGTTCTTCGAGCGGCGGCACATCAGGAAGGCGAGCGGGCATATTGCCACTGTACCGGCGGCTCCTCACGCCTAAGGCACGTCAATTGGGCTATGTGGACAACTGGATCAGGGAGCTTTTGGCGGCCGCGGACTCTTCCACGGCAGCGAGGATGTGCTGGACGTTGAGGCCCTCTTCGAATGATGGCGAGGGCTGGTTTCCGTCCCGAATGGCAAGGAGGAAGTCCCGGATTTGGTGGGTAAAAGTGTGTTCCCAGCCGATGATGTGGCCTTGGGGCCACCACGCACCCATGTAGGGATGTTCGGGTTCGTTGACGAGGATCCGTCGGAAGCCTTGCTCTCTGATGGGAGAGGTCGCGTCCAGGAAACCGAGCTCGTTCAGGTTCTCGAGATCAAAGGTCAATGATCCGGATGAGCCGAAAACTTCGATTCGAAGGCTGTTCTTCCTGCCTGTGGCAACCCGGGATGCTTCGATCGAGGCGCCGACGTTTCCTGTGAGGCCAAGGGTTGCCCAGACAGCGTCGTCCACCGTCACCTCCTCCATTCCGTCGGGACCGGGGCGCGCGGCGACAAAGGTCCGCAACGTGCCAGTGACCTCCGTGATGGTTTGACCGGTGAGGAACAGCACCTGGTCGATTGCGTGGGAGGCGATGTCACCCAAAGCCCCGGAACCAGCCATTTCCTTCCGCAAACGCCAGGTCATGGGTGATTTAGCGTCGGCGAGCCAATCCTGGAGGTATGCGGCGCGGACGTGACGGACTGTACCCAATCGTCCCTCGGCGATCAGTTCGCGGGCCAACGCCAAGGCCGGAACGCGACGGTAGTTGAACCCGATCATGGACTGCACGCCCTTTCCCCGAGCGATACCGGCGGCTGCGGTCATGGCTTCGGCTTCAGCCAAGGTATTGGCCAGGGGTTTCTCCACGAGGACATGCTTGCCGGCTTCCAGTGCGGCGATGGCGATTTCAGCGTGCATCCAGCCAGGGGCGCAGATATCGACGATGTGGATGTCGTCGCGTTCAATGACGGACCGCCAGTCGGTGGCGGACTCAGTCCAACCGTACTTGGCGGCGGCCTCGGCTACCAGGGAGGCGTCGCGGCCAACCAGGACCTTCTGCTCAAAGGCCGGGACGTCGAAAAAGCTTGCTACGTTCCGCCATGCATTTGAATGGACCTTGCCCATGAAGGCGTAACCAATCATGGCCACGCCCAAGGGACGGTTCTGTTCCCGCTCGAAGCTTGGTTTCGGGGATTTCAAGGCGGTCTCCTACAGTGTTTGGGCCGACGGGTCCCAGTCCTCCGGGAGGGCAACGGAGGCTGGTGCAAAGCTTTCGACGTCGATGAAAGCGCCGGATTCGATTGATTCGTTGATGGAGACCATCGCGTCCAGGACGTGGTAGGCGAGGTTCCCGGTGGCCCGGTGTGGGACGCCTGAGCGGATGGAACGGGCCATGTCCAGCACTCCCAAACCGCGGCCATCTGAAGGGCCGGTAGCCGGAATCGTGGTCCAGTCCTCGTCCCCGGCCTTCCAGATACGGACGTCACCGTCGAATTCGTTGGGATCAGGAAGGGAAATGGTGGCCTCCGTCCCTGTGATCTCCACGAATCCCATCCGCTCACGTGGTGATTCGAAGCTGAAGACGCTGTGGGAGGACGCACCGTTGTCGAACTGGGCCATGGCGAAGACGTGCGTGGGTACGTCGACGGCGAACTCCTCCCCTGCCCTTGGTCCGGACCCGATCACGCGCATCTCCTTGGCTTTTGAGCCGAGGGCAGCAACTCGCCGGACAGACCCGAAGGTCTGAACGAGGGCGGTGAGATAGTAAGGGCCCATGTCGAACAGCGGTCCGGCGCCGTACTGGAACAGGAAGCCAGGGTTGGGGTGCCAGGATTCCGGGCCAGGTGTCTGGAAAGTGGTCATGGCCGTGAGGGGCGTTCCGATATCCCCGCGCTCAATAACCCGCCGCGCCGTCTGCAGCCCGGCGCCCAGGAACGTATCGGGCGCGCAACCCAGACGAATACCTGCTGCGTCGGCTGCCTTCAGCAGGCCAAGCCCAGATTCCCGGTCCAACGAAAACGGCTTTTCGGTCCAGACGTGTTTTCCGGCCAGGACCGCAGCAGTCGCAACTTCCACATGCGCGGCCGGGATGGTCAGGTTCACTACGATTTCGACGTCGGGATGGTTCAGCGCCGCTTCGACCCCACCCCACTCGGGGATGCCGTACTCCGTGGCCCGCGATTTGGCCGCATCCTCGAACAGGTCCGCAATGATGTGGACTTTCAGGTCAGGGAAGCCTGTGAGGTTGTCCAGGTACTGTTTGCTGATGTTGCCGGCGCCGATGACGGCGACCCCGACCGGCCCGTTGCCGGTGGCGATTAGGCCGTTCATGCCGGCTCTCCTGCGTTTACTGCTGCATTCTCCAGATACCTCAAGCTCTGGCTGATGCCTTCGAAGATGTCCCCTGCGTAGTCGTCGAACTCAACGACGCCCACTTCGAGGGACTTGGCTGCCGCAATGACGTCCAGGACAGCGATCCGGCCCTGGCCAGCGGGTTGCTGTGCTTTGGTGTCGGCAGTTATCGGGCCGTCCTTGATATGGATGAACTTCACCCGCTCACCGAGCCGCCGGAGGAGGGCTTCGGGATCCTGGCCTCCCACGGCCGCCCAGTAAACATCCACCTCCAGAACAACCTCCGGATCCAGCAGCCGGGCGAAATACTCAAGCGCCGGCTTGCCCTCTATCACCGACTCCAGTTCCCACTCGTGGTTGTGATACCCCACCCGAATTCCATACGCGGCGCCCTTCTTCGCCGCGGCATTGAGCTTTTCAGCCGTGGCCTGGATGTCCTCGGCCTTTTGCCAATGCTCTGCCGGCAGGAAAGGGTCGATCACCGTAGTGATGCCCAGTTCCTTCGCAGCCGCAAAGATTTTGTCCTGATCCTGACTCATCAGCGGTGCATGGCCAGAAGGCGCCGACAAGCCGTGCTCGGCCAGTGCAGCACCGAGCTCCTTGGCTGTGTCCACGAAGTCGTAGGGCTCCACTTGGGTGAAGCCGATCTCAGCGACCCTGCGGATGGAACCCGGGAGATCATCCTCCATCGCCTTGCGAAGGGTGAACAGCTGAATTGAATATGGCATTTCTTTCCTTGGAGGTTGGGCTTGGTGGCAAGAGGGGATCTCTTGCCACCAAGCGCGGTGAGGGTGGTCCCTGAAATTCAGCTGTACAGGCGCACGTCAGCGATGCTCCACCAGTTGCCGGAGTCGCCTGTGGAAGAGATGCGTATATAGCGGGCGTTGGTCGCTGAAATGTCGATGTTCGTTAGCTGTGCCGTGCCAGCCCCACTTGCTTTGAGGGCCCAGTTCGTGCCATCGGTCGAGGTCTCGAGGCGCCAGTTGCGGGCGTAGTCTCCGAGGTTGCCTCCGGAGTCCACCGCGACGCGGCTGAACTTCTTTACCTTGCCCAGGTCGATGGTGAGGTTCTGGCCTGCCGACTGCGCCTGGCCACTTGACCAGCGGGTGGAAGCGTCCCCGTCGATGGCCAAGGGCGCGTCCGTTGCAGAACTTGTCGCGGTCGCCGTCGCGCCTGTGATGTCTACCGGTGCGTGGTCGTCCTCGAGTGCCTTGGAAGCCGGCCAGGTGAAGGTCGCCAATGCGCCTCCAGGCAGGGTGTATTCGAATGAGCGGGAGCCCACCGATACGGCGAACGAGCGGGGTTCGTCGTTTTCGTTGTGCACTACGAGGGCGGTGGAGCCGTCGGGGTTTCGGAATGCGGCGTCCATGATCTGACCGTTCCACCCTGCCGTGCCAAACGAGGTACTGGCGATCCTTACGGCGCCGGGCTTCACGAACTTCGACAGGTGACCGATGGTGTAATACTCGGCGTTCGTCGTCACGGTTCCGTCTGGATGTGATGTGACCAGCCCGGTGCAGGTATTGCATCCACCCAAGTGCGGGCCGCCATTTTCGTCCAGGGCAATGTTCCAGTTCACTGCGGTTTTGGCCCAGTTACGCGTGACGCCCAAAGTCACAGTGCGGGCGTGCCAAGTGAGGGTGTCGCGGAAGAACTTTGCTGGCGGGTCATCGACGCCGTGCGAACCGGAGCATTCGGTGAACCAGATGTCCTTGTTGGGAAACTGGTTGTGCAGCTCCGTCTGGGCGCTGGGGTCTCCGTAGTAGCAGTGGAAGGCAGTCCCGGCGATCCATTTGGATGCCTTGCTTGACAGCAGTTGGGAGGCGTAGTCGGTTTCCGGGTCCTGGCCTGCGGGTGTGTTGGCGACATCATCCGGGTGTGTAGCCCAGTTGTGGTCGTAGCCGAGGATCTTGGTGGCAGGGCTCTCCCGTTTGAGCATGGGCCCAAGGGCAGAGATCACCCTGGCTTCGTCAGCGACCGGCATGTCCGTGCCGGGATAGCCATCCGGCTTCCGGAACTGGGGTTCGTTCTGCACGGTCAGATAGTCGATCGGTACGCCCGCGTCCGCGTATGCCGTAACGAACTTGGTGAGGTATTTGGCGTAAGCGTCGGCGTAGGGCTGGCCGGCTTTGAGAGTCCCGCCGTTGAGAGACTCGCCAGTTTTCATCCATGCCGGAGGGCTCCATGGGGTTGCGACGATCTTGAGGGCGGGGTTCAGTTTTTTGGCTTGGCGCAGAAGAGGCAGGATCTGCGCCTCGTCGTGTTTGATGCTGAACTTGTCCATGGGGAAGTCGGTCTCACCCAGAGGCACGTCGTCGTAGGTGTAATGCGCAGCCGCCGCCGTGAAGTCCGAGGAGCCCACGGGTTGGCGGAGGAAACTAACGCCGATCCCGGCTTGGGGGTCGAAGAGCTTGCGCATGGTCGCTTCCCGCTGGGCTGGACTGAGCCCGGAGATCACGGCGGCCGAGGAGTCTGTTATGGAGGCGCCAAAGCCGTCCATGGTCTGGTAAGTCGTTTCGGGATCGATCACGATCGTCGGAAGTGATGAGGCAGCGGACCCGAATGGTACCGGCGCCTGCTCGTCCAGGAGCTTCGACTGGTCCACCGAGGTGAGCCACACGCGCGCCTGCGGTGGCTCCTCCTTTGCCACTGCTGGGCTGCCAACGGAGGACGCGGCCAGGATCGCGGTAGCGGCAACCGCCGCTGCTGACCGACGTCGAAATTTGGCCATTGCGCCCGGGGCGCGCTTTTCACGGCTTGGCCTACACAATTCAGCGGGGATGGTCATAGCTGCTTCCTTGGATGTGAGTGAGGGTATCGGGAGGACTGTGAAGGGCTCATTTGATGCCGGTCGCGGCTACGCCTTGGATGAAGAATCGCTGCAGGCAAATGAAAAGCACCACGATGGGGGCGATGACCAGCACCGAGCCAGCCAGCAGCAGCCCGTAATCTGTCGCGCTTTCACCGGTCGAGAACAGGGACAACGCGACGGGCAGCGTGTACTTGTCCTCGCTCTGGGCAGCGACCAGGGGCCAGAGGAAGTTATTCCATGATCCGAGGAAGGTAAGGATCCCCAATGTGGCCAGCGGCGGTCCGCAAAGCGGCATAACGATCCTGGTGAAGGTCCGCAATTCACCGGCCCCGTCGATCCTTGCCGCCTCGATCAGCGAATCCGGGATCCCCATCATGAACTGCCGCATAAGAAAAACGCCCAGGGGTGAGACCAGGAAAGGCAGGATCAACGCCGGGTAGGTGTTGACCAAGCCCAGCTTGCTGACCATGACAAACAAGGGCACGAAGGTCACAACGCCCGGAACCATGAGGGTCACCATCACCAGCAGGAACAGGACCTTCTTTCCCGCGAAGTCCATCTTGGCCAGGGCGTAGCCCACCATTGAACAGAACAGAAGATTTCCCAGGACCGTGACGACCGCAACGATGAGGCTGTTCATGAAGAAGCGGTCTATGTGCAGATCGGTGAACCAGCGCACGTAGTTGTCCAAGGTGGGGTCCTGGGGCCACCATGTGACGGGTCTGCGAAGGAGTTCCCCCTGGGTTTTGAAGGATCCCAACAGCATCCAAACAAACGGCAATATGGTTGCGGCTCCGGCAAGAATCAGCCCGCCGTATACCCACGGCTGTTTCCCGATGCCGGGCTGCTGCCTGCGCGTCGTGACGGCCCTGCGGGGCGCCGGGCGGGCCGGCGCTGCAGGAGCGGTTTTTGTATTGGTCATCGTCTACTCGCTTCAGTCTTTGGAGCGGAGGGTACGGAATTGGATCAGGCTCAGCAGCGCAATGGCTATGAACAGCACGTAGCTGGCGGCAGAGGCCAGTCCATACTTACCGAACCCGAACTGGTTGAAGGTGAAGTAGCTCACCGAGAGCGTGGAGTCCAAGGGACCACCCTTGGTCATCACGAAAGGCTCCTCAAAGAACTGCAGGAACCCGACCGAGAGCAGGACGGCGCCCAGCAGCAGGGTGGGGCGCAGGATAGGGAGTGTTACCCTGGCGAATCTCTGCCAGGCGTTGGCGCCGTCCACTTGTGCCGCTTCAAGAATCTCGGTGGGGACGTTCTGCAGCCCCGCCAGGAAGATGATCATCAGGGTGCCCATGTTCCGCCATACCGCCATCAGGATCATCGCAGGCATGGACCATTCGGTGCTGTTCAGCCAATCCGGCCCGGCGATGCCCACCCAGCCCAGCACGAGGTTCAGTAGCCCGTCCGGTTGCAGGATGAACCGCCATACGACGGCGATGGCGACGATGCTGGTCACCACCGGTGTGTAGAAGCCCACCCTGAAGGCGCTGCGGAACCGTGTAATGCCGTTGTTCAGTGCCACAGCCAGGGCCAGGCCCGCCGCCATGGTCAACGGGATTCCGACGACGACGAAGTAGCCCGTGTTGAGCAGCGAGTGAAGGAACTGCTGATTGGAGAACAACTCAGCGAATTGGTCCAGGCCGACGAAGCCGACGCTGAAGGGGTTCCTGACGTCCTTGCTGGTGAAGTCCGTGAAGGACATCACGAATGAAGACAGCAGCGGCATCAGCATGAAGACACCGAATATGAGGACGAATGGCAGGGCGAACAGCCAGGCGACCAGTGTTTTCCTGCGGCGTCTGGAGGCTGGACTACGGTATTCCGGCGTCCGGGGCAGGCCAGCGGACGGGGTCCGGCCGGTCTGCCCCGTGGCCGTTGCGGCGGTCATGGTTACTTCCCGGTTCCGATTGAATCGGCCGCGGCCTGGAGGTCCTTCATCGCCGCTGCGGGATCCTTGCCGGCCTTTACGATCTGTTCAAGCTGCGTGTCGGCCGCCGCGGAAACCTGGGTCCAGGTGGAGATGGTGGGAGGGAAGTTGGTGTCCTTCAACTGTTCACCGAAAACGGCCAGCTTCTTGTCATCAGCCAATGCGGGATCCTTCCAAGCGCTTTGCAGGGCCGGGAGGCTTCCCGATGCCTTGTGCCACTTGATCTGGACTTCCGGCTTGGCCAGCCACTGTGCAAGCTTCCAGGCACCGTCCCGGTTCTTGGCGTCCTTGAAGACCACCATGTCTGATCCGCCGATGAATGATGTCCCGCTGACCTTCTTGGGGAAGGGCGCCACCATGTACTTGTCTTCAAAGCCCGGACCGCCGGCCGCATTGAGCTGCGCGAGGCCGGAGGGTCCTATGATCATTACCGGGGCTTCGCCGTTGACAAAGGCAGCTTCGCCGGCGCCCGCCCCGGTTGCCGGGTTCTTGTTGGCAAGCTCGTCGGTGAAGAAGCTCTGGTAGTACTTCAGCGCGTCCACAATCTCAGGGGTGTCGAACGTCCACTTTGAGTTGTCCGCGCTGATGAACTGTGCACCGTTGGACCACAGGAACGGAAGCATGGACTGGAAGGAATCAGCACCGGATACCGGCAGTTGAAGTGGGTACTTCACGCCATCCTGCGACTTCAAGGCCTTCGCCATGGCAGTCAGGCCGTCCCACGTCTGAGGGAATTCCGGGTAGCCGGCCTGTGCAGCCAAGTCCTTGCGGTAATACAGGACCCGCGTGTCGACGAACCACGGCACGCCCAGGGTAGCGCCGCCGACCTCCGTGGATTTGACGGAGCTGGGGAAGAACCCGGACGTATCAAGCTCGGCCGGCTTGGGATCGAAGGCATCACTGAAATCGGTCATCCAGGTGGTACCCATCTGGGCAAGATCCGGAGTTGTTCCACCGGCGATTGCCGTCTGGTACTTGTTGTGGGCCGCATCCCAGGGGATGGCCGTAACGTTTACCTTCACTCCGGGGTTCTCAGCCTCGAAATCCTTCATCAGCTCAGGCAGCAACTTCGCTTCGCCTCCCTGCGCCCATAAATTGATCGTGCCGGTGGCGGCACCGCTCGCGATTGCCTTCCCGGTCTCCGTGCCGCTGGAAGCCGGGTTATCGCGTCCGCAGCCGGTCAGCAAAAGCCCGGCGGCAAGGCCAAGCACCGCGATTTTCCTCATTCGGACGCGCGTGTCCGCAGTGGTTTGGATCATCATTGTTCCCTTCAGTCGGACGCCTGAAAGCGCCAGATGTAGACCGGATTTATGCGCTTAGACTCCAGTAAAGAAGGGATTCAATGCGCTTAGATCGGTGGATGTACTCAATCTAAGCGCATTACTGTGACTTTGACAACAGTTTCGGAAGAAACTCCGTGCGGGATTACGTTTTCGGGCAGCCGCAGCTTTCGCGAACCACGAGATGCACCGGCAGCTGCCTCTCGACCAGTGGGGAATCGGGCCTGGAGATGGCATCCACCAGGATCTCCACTGCTGTGCGGCCCATCAGTTCCATGGGCTGGCGGACCGTAGTCAAGGTAGGGCTGACCAGGCGCCCGGCGACGACACCGTCAAAACCTGTTACAGCAACCTCAGCCGGCACGGCGACGCCGGCAGCCTTAAGTGTCTCCATGACCACCAATGCTTCTTCATCGTTGGCGCACACGAAAGCCTCGGGAAGGGAACCGGAGCTCCGGAGGTCCGCGATCAACTCGGCAGTCACAGCACTGGCTCCGGGCCTGCTTTCCAACACGGGGAGAACATCCAAGCCGTGGGCATCCATGGCAGCGCTAAAAGCCTCGTACCGTGCCTCCGTCTCTACGTTGGGGATGCTGACGAACATCAACCTCCGGAACCCGTGAACTCCCAGCAGGTGTTCCATCAGCTGCCGCACGCCCGAAGAGTTGTCCACCGTCACACGGTGAAGCCCGTCATCGTGTGATGGTTCAGAGAGTTCAAGAACGGGAATGCGGGCTGAAATGCGTCGTGTCATTTCTGCGGGTATGGTGCGCGGAAAAATGATCAGGCCGTCCACGCGCCCCGCAATGTCAGTCACCGCCCGCTCGCTGCTGGCCTTGTTGCCGCCGCCGATCATCAGTGCATAGCCCCGGCTAAAACTCTCCAGCTGGACGCCTCGTTGGACTTCGTCAACCCAGACAGGAAACAAGCGGCAATTATCATTAGGCGCCACCACAGCAGCGGCGCGGTCCTTCTTCATACCCTCGGCATCGGGCAGGAAATTGAGGAAGTCGAACGCAAAGAGCCCAAGGGCACCCGTTCGACCCTTGGCAAGGCCGCGGGCGCTGGCGCTGGGCACATACCCGAGAGCCCGAGCAGCATCCAGGACAGAATTCCTCGTCGAATCCTTGACCCTGTGAGGCTGGCTGAAAGCAAACGACACCGTGGCAATCGAAACCCCCGCCCGTTCCGCAACGTCGTAAACTGTGGGTCCTTTGACCACTGCCACCACTCCCCTAGATACGCAGACTATGCGCTTAACAATAGAGGCGAAAGCGGAAGCGGATCTCGTCAACACCACGTGGCATGTCGGTCGCAGATCCCTCGACTCTTACTCCGTCCAGTATTTCCGTATCTTGCCCAGTGCATCGCTCAACTGCTCACCGGACAAGGTAAGGGAACTTTCCGGCATACCCAGCTCATCCCACCGAGCCACCAGTTGCGTATCGCCGTCGAGCGGCAAGGGCCACAACCAGTAGTGCGCCGTGGACTGAACGACCTCATCATTACTGCTACCGCCACCGCCACCCAGCGTAGTCAGCACGGGACCGGTGACGTCGTCCGTCCCTTCGTACATCGACGTCCCGTGGACGGCTGCTACTGCCTTGCGACCATCGGGGAAAGCGACACCGACCTGTAAACCTGTTCCGATATCGAGGCTTGAACGCGGATGGTTAAAGGACCGATCCATGACGTCCCGCCACTCCCTGTCCGACTCGTCGCCACGGCGAACCGACCACACGAGGTCCAGAACACATCCCGTGGAATACACCTCCACCAGTTTCAAGGCCATCACCATCTGCCGGCTGTTGTGAACGAACTCCCCGATGTGAACCACGCCAGGCAGCTCGTCCGACGGCGGACCAGACCACCCGGGGCGGAGCGGCTGGGGTTGGCGCGGACGTTGGGGTGGCTCTGGAAGATCGTCGAAGAACGTCATGTTCCATGCTTACACCGCCACGACAGCTAAAGGCAGGGTTGCCATCCGAACGGAATCGTGGAACCGCGCTATCCTCTGATTCACGACTCAATTCAGGGGAATTATGACGCACGCACCCAACGGCTCCACGACGCCCGCCGGCTGGTACCCGGATCCTTCCTTCCCGCAGCAGATGCGCTGGTGGGACGGTTTTCAGTGGACACCGCATTTGGCACCAGCCAGCCAGCAGTTCATGCCGCTCCAGCGGGTCCTGATCAGCAACCAAACGCCTGTGCTCAACCCCTTCATTTGGGCCTTGGTGCTGCTGCCGCTGGTGTCGCTCCTGCTGGTGCTTACCTGGCAGCCCGAATTCCGAACCATCACCACCAGGCAGGGCGTCACCACCCTCGACCCGATGTCGATGTACACGCCGGGCTACTTCCTGCTCCAAGCGTCAGGGCTCGTTGTTTATGGCGTATCTGTCCTGATGGCTTACTTGGACTATCGGCGGCTGGCGCGTTCCGGCGTCGTCCGTCCCTTCCACTGGGCATGGTGCTTCCTGAGCCCCGCCGTGTACGTCATCGGCCGCACAGTGATTGTCCGGAAGGTGGCTCCCGGCCGTGGGATGGGGCCGGTGTGGGGGCTCATTGGCATGGTGGTGTTGTCCCTCATCGTGGCCGGCTTCAAGATGGCCAACATGATGCAATCGCTGTACTCCCAGTTCGGTTACTCGATAAACKCCTGATGTCCTGGCAACAACGACTTAGGCAGTGAGCGCATACGCCGCACGAACCCAGCTCAGGAACTCTGCGTCGATTTCAGTGACGTCCTTCAATATGACCTCGTTGTGCCACCGGTTACTGGATACGCGCTCAGCCCGGTGAACACGGTCTGACTCGATCTCGCTCTCGAGAACTATGTTGACCAGAATGCCGCCACGACGAGGATGGATCCCCAGAAACGCGCGCCCATGTGTGACGTGGAAGGATGAGGCGTTCTCTTGTAATTCCCAGCCTTCCAACCCGGAGAGTGAACCCAAAAGGGCTTGGAAAATGCCGGATGAAGCAGGGTCGGTTTCAATGCGCTCTTTAGCGGTGCGTGCCATGCTGCCAGCATAAGTGTCGCTTCCCTGAACCGGGACGGCACCAGTCCTCACACGCGTTAGGTAGACTGCTGAGAAGTGACGGATGGAAGGACCTCCCGATGAACCGCAAGGCCACTGCACTGGACGTCGCCAAAAGGGCGGGAGTGTCCAGAAGCGCGGTCTCGCTCGTGCTCAATGGCCGCGGCGACGGCAACGTGGCCAAGGAGAGCCAGGACCGGATCCGTCTGGCCGCGCAGGAACTCAACTACTCCCCCAACGCGATCGCGCTCAGCCTGCGGAATCAGCGATCGCGGGTGATCGGCATACTCTCCGACGAAGTTGTGGTCAGCCCCTTCGACGGCAACATCATCGGTGGCGCGGACGACGTCGCCCGCAGTCGCGGCTTCGTCACTGTCGTCATGGACACCGAGCGCGACACCGCCCGGGATGCGAGCGCAATCGAAACCCTCCTGGACCGCCAAGTGGACGGGCTCATGTACGTGACCGTGGGTTTAAAGCCCCTCGACGTGCCCCCTGGCATGCTGCGCGTCCCGTCAGTCCTGGCCAATTGCTACGACAGCAGCCCCAAGCCTCAGCTGCATCACGTCATCCCGGACGAAGTCACCGGCGGCAGGGAGGCCACGGAGCACCTGCTGACGTTGGGTCATCGGGACATCGCCTTGCTCGCTGGCGCTGAGGAGTCCCCGGCCGCTCCCCTGCGCGTCGAGGGCTACCGCGATGCCTTTGCCGCAGCTGGCCTGTCGGTTCGTGCGGACCGGATTACCATGGCGGGTTGGGATATCGACGCCGGTTTCCACGGCGCCATGAAACTGCTCGACGGCGTGTCCCCGGCCGAGCGGCCCACGGCCATCATGTGCGCGAATGACCGCCTGGCAATCGGTGTTGCCCTGGCTGCCGCCCGTTTGGGCCTGAACATCCCTACCGATCTCTCGGTGATGGGTTACGACGACGAATCACGCATCGCCGACACCATGGTCCCTGCCCTCACCACCATGGCCCTGCCGCTGCGTGAGATCGGCCGCGCGGCCATGACCACACTTCTGGACAGGATCGAGGGCGTACCCGCCGGCACAGAAGGCACCACCGACACGAGTGTGGAAACAATGGTCTCCTGCCGACTGGTTATCCGGGAATCAACCGGCCCGGCACCAACGCGCTGACCACGTCCACCGATTCTCTGGACAACGCCGTTGCTGACCCGCTACTCCGTTGTTGGGCAACAACGGAACAGCGGGTTTCCCACGTCGATCCATCCACGCCGGACGCGCCTTCTATCTCTCGAGCCCGATCTCCTCGGGGAGCCGCGCAACCAGGCTCCCGAGCAGACGGAGAGCGTGGTCAGTGGCGGAGCCGGGTTCGGCTGTGAAACCGACTAATTGGAGGCCCGGATCCGTCATCAGTTGCATGGCCTCATAACTGAGATCCAGGTCGCCCACATCGGGGTGGTGGAAGAGCTTCTTGCCGGCCAGGTGGATCCGCACGTCGTGGGCTTCCCAAAGCGCTGCGAACTCGCTGCTGCCGTTGATGAGCTCTTCAATGAGGTTGCGGAGGGCGCGATCGGACGGAACGCGCCCTGATTCAGCGCGGAGCAGGGCGACAACCTGCTCCGACGAATCGTTCCACTCCCGGTAGGCCAACTTGGCTCGGGGGTTCAGGAAGAGGAAACGCGCGAAATTCACCGGCTCGCGGGGCTCTGCATACATCTCGGAGAAGAGGGCACGCCCCAGGGCGTTGCTCGCGACGACGTCCATCCGGCCATTCTGGATAATTGCAGGGAATGTCATCGCGTCCAGTAGCTGCCGGGTACCGGGGCGGATCTGACGGGTGCGCGACGCGGGCTTTCGTTGCGGCGTCCTCGCGCCCCTGTTCGCGGCACGAACCAGATCATACAAATGGGCGTGCTCGGCGTCGTCGAGCTTGAGCGCACGACTGATGCCGTCAAGGATTGCGTCCGAAATTCCTGACGCGTTGCCCCGTTCGAGCCGCACGTAATACTCAACGCTCATCCCTGCGAGCAGCGCGACTTCTTCGCGGCGAAGCCCGGGCACACGACGACGACCTCCGAAGTCCGGCAATCCCGCTTCAGCCGGGGTCAGCCTCGACCGGCGCGAAATGAGGAACTCGCGAATGTTGGCGGCGGTGGTCATGCTCCAAATGTACGTCAGCGGCTTCCCCGTAGAGGGGCCCGCTTATTAACCCTATAAGGCGGGCCTGCCTCCCGTTCGCAGGTACTCCTTTACTGGATCTATCACGTCAACGGGACGACAACGAGCCAGCCCACACAACAAAAGGACCACAAATACTATGAAGACCGCACGCCTCGGAGGCCTGGAAGTCTCCGCCATCGGACTCGGAGCCATGACCATGGCGGGCATCTACACCAGCGAAGGCTCGCTGGATAACGCGGAGTCGATCCGCACCATCCATCGCGCTCTTGATCTCGGGGTCACCCACATCGACACGGCCGAGATCTACGGGCCATTCCTGAGCGAGGAGATTGTCGGCCAGGCGATCAAGGGACGTCGCGACCAGGTCAAGATCGCGACGAAGTTCGGCTTGGTATCCCACGTCGACGGCGGCCCTGGAGTCACGGACAGCAGCGCTGCCAATGTGAAAGCCGCGGTGGAAGGCTCCCTCAAGCGCCTCGGCACAGATCACATTGACCTCTACTACCAGCACCGCGTCGACAAGACTACGCCGATCGAAGAAACTGCAGGCGCCGTGGTGGACCTGATCACTGAGGGCAAAGTCCTGCACTTCGGGCTGTCAGAAGCCTCGCCGGAGACCATCCGCAGGGCACACGATGTCCAGCCGGTCACTGCATTGCAGACGGAGTACTCGCTGTGGAGCCGTGATGTGGAGGAGGAGATCTTGCCACTGCTGCGTGAACTCGGCATTGGCTTCGTCCCCTATTCACCGCTTGGTCACGGCCTGCTGACCGGTCAAATCCGCTCGGTGGATGACTTCGCCGACGACGACTGGCGCAAGACCAACCCACGCTTCACGGGCGCGAACTTCCACCGGAATCTCGCGATCGTCGAGGAAGTGAAGGCAATCGGTGCCGAGATCGGAGCCACCCCAGCACAAACTGCCCTCGCCTGGCTACTGACGCGAGGCGACGACATCGCCCCGATCCCCGGAACCCGTCGTGTTTCACGGGTCGAGGAAAACACGGCCGCCGCTGGCATCAAACTCACGGACCATCAAGTGGAGCGGCTGAACTCGCTCCAACCAGCCGCGGGCGAACGCCATGACGAAGCCAACATGGCCTCGATTGACAGCTGAATGCAGACCAGGCCCACAACGCACGACGACGGCCTGCCGCCTACTCGGGGAGCGTCAACTCCCACGCGTTGGCAGTTGCGCCGGCGGGCAGGGTGAGCTGCCACTCCTCGCCGGCCGCAGGGTAGGCGCGAAGCGTCGTCGCCACCGAACCCGTGCGGTAGACCTCCACCAGGGAAGCATCGATGAAGATCCGGAGCTCCTCCCCTGGAGCCAATGAACCCGAGTAGATCACTTGCCGGTTGTCCCCGGAGCCATCTGAAGCCGAAACGAGCACCAGCTCCACAACGCCGGATGACTCAGCACCAGAAGACTCTGCACCCGAAGGCACAGCACCACCCGTCACGAGCACCTCGGCAAACGCTGGAACCACCACCGAGCCCGCAGCATCCGCAGCAAGGGCAGCACCCCTGTACGCCAACACCTCGGGCGCCGGGGAAACAGCCAGTGCCCCGTCAACCACGGACAGAACGCGAGGATGTGTCAGCACGCCCGACCATCCGGCGTCGTCGATTTCTTCCTGGGTGCGACCCCGGCGACCATCCCGACCCGGACCTTCGTTAGCCCACCCCCACAACAACGCAGCAGGCGAAGAAGCAAAGGAAGCATAAGAGAGCTGGACAACCTGCGGCGCATAGAAGTCGCGCCCGAGATCCGATTTCCCACCGGAGGACGCCACAAACACAGGCAACCCGGAGACAGGATCCGAAGCCAGGGAACCGATCAGGTGCCCAACCCCGTTGGCGTGCTCGTGGTCGTCGCCGGAGAGCCAGAGCGAGAACATCATCACCCATGCAGCG
This sequence comes from Paenarthrobacter sp. 10N417, assembly GCF_056394745.1. NCBI lineage: Bacteria > Bacillati > Actinomycetota > Actinomycetes > Micrococcales > Micrococcaceae > Paenarthrobacter > Paenarthrobacter sp. 10N417. Next base: position 60,664 of record NZ_JBFTIL010000025.1, on the reverse strand, counting down.
GCCCCGGAGGAAGAAGGCACCTGCACCAGCTGCGGGCACTCCCAAATCTCGGCCGGCGTGTGAACTGCAGCCACGGGATCAGCAGAGGTTAGCCAGATGCCCTCGTACTTCCAGTCGTCAAGGGACTCCACCGTGTACAGCAGCAAAGCGGCGCGCCCGTCAGATAGACCCGCTCCCTGGATGGCGTACCGAGCACCATTGAAGTGGAAGATGAACGGATCGCGCACAGCTGTGACCAGAGGATCCGAAGGCATGGACGCAGCAACGTGACCGGTCTGCTCCCAAGTCACCAGATCGGCCGAACCACGGGCAATCACCACCTGCGAATGGCCGCCGTGGTCCTGGACACCGGAATAGCAAGCGGTCGGCACACCACCATCAGAGGTCACCACACCAGTCCAGCAGCCAGCGGAATCGGGACCGCCCGGCTGGGGCGAAAGCGCGACGGGGTGTTCTTCCCAATGGACCAAATCCGCAGAACTCACATGCCCCCAGTTGATCTGTGAGTGCCGCGCAGACGAGGGGTTGTATTGGAAGAAGACGTGGTACCGGCCGTTGATGTAGCTGATGCCGTTGGGATCGTTGATCCAGCCTTGGGCCGGGCGCGCGTGGAAGCGGGGGAAGGCCGGATCCGGGTGCGTCGAAGCAGACAACAGGGCATCAGAAACTGCAAGGTCCATCAATTGGAACCCTTTCAATAAGAGAAGTTACTTGCCCGTTCCAGCGGTGAGTCCGTCCTGCAGTGCGCGCTGGCCGAACATGAACACCACCAGTGCGGGAATCATGGAGAGGACGACGCCTGCCAGCACCACGGAGATGCTTCCGGTGCCCAGGTTGCCCTGCAGCGACACCAGGCCCAAGGGCAGCGTGAAGTTTTGCTCGGAGATGGTCATGATGAGTGGCCTGAAGAACTCGTTCCAGTGGAAGTTGAACGCCAGGATGCCCACGATCGCCAGGCCCGGCACAGCCAGCGGTGCGTACACGGAGCGGAAGGTACGCCACGGCGAGGCGCCGTCGATGGCAGCCGCTTCAGCGAGCTCACTGGGCAACCCCAGGAAGTACTGGCGCATCAGGAAGGTGCCGAACGCCGTCGGGATGGCCGGAATGATCAGGGCGAGCAGCGTGTCCGAGAGCCCGACACCACGGATCAGCATGAACACCGGCACGATCGTCACCTGGGCGGGCACCATCATGGTGGCCAGCACGATGGAGAACAACGCGCCCCGTCCCCTAAAACGAAGGTGCGCGAAGGCGTAACCGGCAAGGGCTGCTGTGAGCATCTGCCCGACGGCGATCAGCCCGGTGACCAGGGCACTGTTCAGCACCAGTCCCACGATGTTCAGTTGCTTGAACACCTGCTGGTAGGACGCCAGATCCGGGTTCAGGGGCAGGAACGCCGGTGGCAGCTTGAAGGATTCCGACGGCGGACGCAGCGAGGTGGACAGCGTCCAGAGAACGGGGCCCAGGACAAAGACAGCCGCGATCAGCAAGGCAGCGACACGTCCGACAACTGACCAGTCGCGCTTCCTGCGCATAGCCACAGGCGCCGTGGTTTCAACACGTTCTGAAATGAGAGTCATGGCGGGCCTTACTGGTAGAAGACGAATCGTTTGCTGAGCCGGAACTGAGCGGCTGTAATGGCCATGATGATGAGCGTCAGGATCACACCGATCGCCGAGGCCTGCCCGAATTCCAGGCGTTGGAACGCGGACTCGAAGATCACCATGACGGCGGTACGCGTCGAGTCACCGGGCCCGCCGCGTGTGAGCACGTAGGGCTGATCGAACACCTGCAGGGCGTTGATAATGGCCATCACCGAGGCCACCAAGGTGGTGGGGCTCAGCAGGGGCAGCGTCACGTAGACGTGCTTGCGCCAGCCGGTGGCGCCATCGATCGAAGCGGCTTCGTACGTCTCCACCGGGATTGAGGCCAGCCCACCAATGAACAGCAGGAAGGAGAAACCGAAGTTCTGCCATACATACACAAGGATTACGACGGCGGCCGACCCACCTGGCGTCGTCAGCCAAGGTACCGCTGGGACGCCGACGAGCGAGAGCAGCCAGTTCACCACGCCAAACTGCTCGTTGAACAGATAGCGCATGAAGATGGACACCGAGGCTGCGGACAGGATCAGCGGGAAGAAGAAGGCGGAGCGGAAGAACACTCTCAGCCAGGCTGGGAGCTTCTCCTGCACCATGATCGCCAGTCCCAGGGCGAGTCCCAGCTGGAGGGCCACGGCCACGACGACGAACACGATGGTGTTAAGGAACGAGACGCGGACGGTCGGATCCTGGACTACCTCGGCGAAGTTGTCGAAGCCCACGAACGTCGGCGCGGAGATGATGTCCCAGCGGAAGAAGGCGAGCGCCAAGGACGCGACGATCGGCAGCAGGGTGAAGATGCCCATGCCCACGATGGTCGGGGCAAGGAAAGCCCATGGCAGCCAGCGCTGTTGAACGCGGCCACGCTTGGAGGGCTGGCTGTGCTTGTGGGTGGCTTGACGGCCCGGCTGCTTCCCGGTCCCGGTGGGGGTACTGGTTGCGGTGCTCATGGCTGCCTCCTCAGGGCCAGTTCAAGATCGCGCTGCATTGATTCGAGGGCCTGCTTGAGTTGGCGCTCGTCCCCGCTGACAGCCAGGGATACGTTTTTCATGAGGGCCGTTTCGACGGCGGCCTGCTGGGGTGGTGCCGGAATGGGACCCGTGGTGGGGAACTTGTCCAGGGTCTCGTAGAAGACTTTCCAGTTCCGTGGACCGGTGCCGGCATAGAGTTTCTCGTTGACCATGGATCGGCGTGCGGGAGTGGTGTTCGGTGTGGGGAACACGATCTGCATGGCCTCTTTGCTGGAGCTGAACTTCACCCATTCCCAGGCTGCGTCCTTGTCCTTGGCGGTCTTCATGATCGCATAGCCTGCCGTGCCGAATTGGTGGCGCTGGGTCCGCCATTTCGGGAAGAACTGGACGTCGAAGTCGTTCTCTGTCATCCCCGCCTCGTGGAGGCCTTGTACCCAATAGCCGCCCGCCGGCGTCGTACCGATCCTGTTGGAGGCGAAGAGACCGATCAGTGCGCCACCGCCACCTTCCTCTGGCCGGACACCAAGTCCGTCCTTGACCAGGCCGCGGAGGTAGTCGAAGGATTCGAAGACGCGGGGGTCGTCCGCGTTGGGTTCGAGCCACTGGTAGCCGCCGGAGCGGAGGCTGCGCGAGGGATCGTTGGCGTAGAAACCGTCCCAGAGCCATTCGCCGCCGGTGGACTTGGTTTCCTTGAGGAAGCTGGTCTCGTTGGCGTAGAGCCACGGCACCACTCCACCGAAGAGGCGGTTGGTCCAGTAGTACGGCGTGAAGTCCTGCGGCTTGGCCTTCTTCATCGCAGCGAGGGTGCTGCGGAAGTCCATGTGCGTCCAGTCGTCGGCGGGGCGTTCCAAGCCGGCCTGACGGAGTGACGCGGTGTTGTAGTACATGTTGGCGGCGTTCCAGTCGATGGGGAGCTGGAACAGGCTGCCTTTGTACATGAAGGCTTCCACCAGGCTGGGGTGGACGTCTTCGAAGTACTCCTTCATGTGGTCGGCGTCGCGGCGCAGGTACTCGTCCAGCGGATGGGCCAGTTTCTCGGCGAAGAGCTGGGCACCTTCAGTGGCCACGTACACAACGTCCGGCGGTGTGCCTGCAGCGACCATCGTGAGAATCTTGGTGAAGAAGTCCTTCCAGTCCACGGCCTGGATGGCTTGGACCTTGACCTTGATCTCGGGGTGGACCTTGGCGAAGGCGTCGATGACCTTCTGCCGGGCGGCGGCGTCTGCGGCGGTGCCCATGATGGCGATACTGAGGCTGTTGTCTCCCCGGCCAGGAATATCTGTCCCGGTCAATCGCGGCCACGACGCCGCTGTTGCTCCGACTATCCCGGCACCGAGGGCTGTGAGGGCTGTTCTGCGTGTGAATTGTCGCAAAGCCCCGTTGGTTCCCGGCATGTAGATTTCCTTCCCTAACACGTGTCAGGTAGCCTATTCCTGCTACCTAACACGTGTCAATCGTCACGGGAATGTTGCACCAACCTCACCCCACCGCCCGGCCCTAACCGGAGGCCCGGAGCAGCGTCATGATTCTTCGCCAAGGCATTATCCAGTTGAGTTAGGTTAGGTTTACCTTGTTACATAGTCTTTCGTGACTACCCAACCGGATGTTGCCCGAATCTCGTTCGCCACCAACCTGGCGTCGTTCGGCGACCACACCGCCATCAGCACAGGCGAGCACTCCATCAGCTACCGCGACCTTGCCGCGCGTGTAGAGGACATGGCGCGCCAACTCGGCCCTGAGCGCCGCCTGGTTGCCCTTGAAGCTGACAACACTTTGCCCTCTCTAACGGTGTATCTCGCGGCCCTGGCATCGGGCCATCCGCTGCTGATCCTGCCCGCCGGTGGCGGAAAAGCAGCCGAAACACTCATCGCCGCCTACGATCCAGACATCATTGCCCGGTCCTCCAACGGCGAGCCCGTCCTGGACGTCCGCCGCCACCAGACAGCACACCAACTGCACCCGGATCTCGCACTTTTGGTGAGCACGTCAGGCTCCACAGGCTCGCCGAAACTCGTTCGCCTTTCCGCGGCTTCCATCGAGGCGAACGCAGAGGCCATCGCACAATACCTGCACCTGCGCCCCAGCGATACAGCCGCCACAACACTTCCCCTCTCCTACTGCTACGGGATGAGCGTGGTGAACAGCCATTTGCTGGTGGGCGCATCTTTGGCGTTGACGGACCTCTCCGTAGTTGACCCATGTTTTTGGGACATGGTCCGTACCGAGGGCGTGACCTCGTTCGCTGCCGTCCCCTACACTTTCGAGCTTCTGGACCGTGTGGGATTCGAGCACATGGATGTTCCGAGCCTGCGCTACATCACCCAGGCTGGAGGTCGCCTGGCTCCCGCACGCGTTCGATCCTATGCAGAGTTGGGCCGCGAGCGCGGTTGGGACCTTTTCGTCATGTACGGGCAGACCGAGGCCACAGCCCGCATGGCGTACTTGCCACCGGATCTGGCGGGGGAGCACCCGCATGCCATTGGCGTCGCGATTCCCGGAGGAGAATTCCGGCTCGAACCAGTGCCGGGCCTGGATGACTGGGAGCTCGTCTACACCGGGCCAAACGTCATGCTGGGATACGCCGAGAAGCCCGAAGACCTGGCCCTTGGCCGGGAAATCACCGAGCTCCGCACCGGTGACCTTGCCCGGCTGGGACCTAATGATCTCTATGAGATTGTGGGCAGGCGCAGCCGCTTCGTGAAGATCGTTGGGCTCCGCGTTGACCTGGGACGTGTTGAGCGACTCCTTGCAGATCTGGCCCTGACCGCCGCTGCCACTGGTTCAGACGACGTAGTGGTTGTAGCAGTGGAAGGCCACCACGATCTAGCCTTGGTGGCCAAGAGCCTTGCGCAGGACCTGGGCGTCCCTCGTGCGGCCGTTGAACTGCATGCCGTGCCCGACATTCCACGGCTCGGTAATGGGAAGCCTGACTACCCGGCCATCCTCGCTTTGTCTGCGCAGACTGAGCCAGAGCAGCCGGAGACCCACGCCAGGACAGAAAAACCGGGGACAGAGACTGTGCTCGAGATCTTTGCAGAAGTCCTGGAACGCCCCGACATCACGGAGACTGACAGCTTCGTTTCCCTCGGTGGAGATTCGCTCTCCTACGTGGCGGCGTCGGTCCGGCTTGAGCGGGCCCTTGGCCGCATCCCGCAAGGGTGGCACCTCATGCCCATTTGCGAGCTTGTCCCGGCACCGGAAGCCGCAGCCCCTCCAGCCCATGAAGATGCGCAGGCCACTGGTCTTCTAAGGAACTGGCGGGGAAAACTGTCAGCGCGCATGGAGACAGGGATCGTGCTGCGGGCGGTGGCCATCATTTTCATCGTGGCCACGCACATCAAGTTCTTCTCCTGGGAAGGCACCGCCCACGTGCTGATGGCAGTGGCAGGCTATAACTTTGCCCGCTTCCAACTAACGGGATCGCGGCGGGAACGGCTCCGGCGGCAGTTGCGTGCTGTCGTGCGGATCGTCGTACCCAGCGTCCTGGTCATCGGCATCGCTTTTGCCGTGACTGACGACTACGGCTGGCACAACGTGTTCTTGTTGAACTCGATCGTTGGTCCCCAAGGGTGGACGGATATGTCCCGCTTCTGGTTCGTTGAAGTGCTGGTTCACATCCTCATCGGACTGGCTCTCCTGCTGGCTATCCCCGCCGTGGACCGCGCGGCACGCAGATGGCCATGGGCATTTCCACTCGCCTTGGCCGCCATCGACCTCCTGCAGCGCTTCGACATCATCGAGCTGCCCTACCCCGGCCAAGGGCCTGTCTTATGGTTGTTCGCCTTCGGATGGGCTGCGGCTGTATCGCGGATGTGGTGGCAACGCGCTGCGATGACCGCTTTCGCCCTACTCACGATCCCCGGGTCCTTCAGCAACGAACACCGCAGCGCGACCATCCTGGTAGGTTTCCTCATCCTTCTCTGGATTCCTACCTTGCCCGTGCCGCGCGGCCTACACCGCATCACGGCTCTGCTGGCCAGCGCATCACTGTATATCTACGTCACGCACTGGCTGGTGTATCCGCTCTTTGAACAGACCCACAAAGGGTTGGCCCTCGCGGCGTCATTGCTGGTGGGTGTGGCCTACTGGGCTACGGCGACGCGCGCCATGGGCAGCGTAGAGCGGTGGCTGCGTGACCGCCAAAGGCGGCGCCACTTTACTTCTTCCGGCCCGTGGCCGGCTGGGGACCCGCGGCCGGACGGCGACGCGCGGCCAGCTGAGGACTCACCGCCGGCTGGCGTTTCAGTGCTGGACGAGGTTTCAGTGCTGGATGCGAGGATGCCGCAGCGATCGAGTGCTCGCGGATGAGTGTGAGAAGACCGGCCGTGCTCCCGAAAACGCCCTCCTGCGGCCGTCACGCCGACCCTTCCGATGGGTCGAGGCCCCATCTTCCTCTTGGGAATGCGACGGAGCCAACAGCACCAGCGGCACAATGGTGATCCCCAGCCAGACAATCACAGCCAGCAAAGCCAGCATCAGGCCTGTAGTAGGTTCCATACGTTAAGAATAGGCTCATCTACCCTTGACCATAAGGCACCTTATTTGATATGGACGCCTCGCGGGAAGCACGTTCACATGAGCCTTCCAGCGAACTGTGGCAGTCTTGATTCAATGAGTTCCCAGCAGTCCCGCCCCATAGCCATGTCCTCTGGCCGGTCAGCACAAGGTCGCAAGCCCGGCGTCGGTACAGGGCTGCTTTTCGCCTTGGCTACCATGGCCAGCATTCTGGGCTTGGTCCTCACGTACTACTTCTTCGTGCGGACCACTATGGGTCAGTTCATCGACGAATCGGCATTGGTTGAGGCCACCGAACTCAGCGGATCTGCGGGCAGGGCGTCCACCAAATTCCTGGATATGCTGCCCATCCTGTCACTGGCGATCGCTATCATCGTGGTGCTCTTCGTGACTGTGGCGCGTCGCCGTTGGACTGCCGCCGGAATTGCCGTGGCCGCTTGCATTGCCGCCAACCTGGCCACGCAGGTATTGAAGTTGTTTATCCCGGACAGGCCCGATCGCGGCGTCCAAACACTTGAACTGAACTCACTGCCGTCGGGCCACACAACGTTGGCGGCGTCTGCTGCTGCGGCGGTATTCCTCATGGTCTCGCCCCGCTGGCGACCCCTGGCAGGCTTCCTCGGCAGCACCTTCGCCGTGGCCACCGGCGTGTCAACGCTCATCAACCAATGGCATCGGCCGTCTGACGTCGTAGCCGCCTTCTTGGTGGTGGGCGCCGTCATGCTGCCGGCTGGCTGGCTGATCCTTCGCAGCGGCAGCGGCTGGAATGTTTGGAAGGGCTACGGCGAGCATTGGGCAGCATCACGGCTATGGGTATGGTTGACTGCCGTTGCCTTGCTCGTGGCAGCTATCGTCGCCGGCTACTCTCTGCTCCAGGTAATGCCGGGACTCAGCCCGGACAGCACCGTTGACTACTTCTGGGCCGGGACTGCATTCATTGTGGTTGCCGGATACCTTTCCGCCCTGGGCGGGACGTGGCTGTTCGGCCTGGCGGCCAGGAAGCGCTAAAGCACCAGGGCGTTAAGGCTCGACGGCGGCAGCTTACTTCGGCTCGATGCGCCTGGCCTGGGCGCGGATGAAGTCCCGGTCCTCTTCCGTGAGCAGCGTGCCTCCGTGCCCGTCGACAGGGCTATTCTCTCCCGTCTCATTGTTCAGGATGGCCGTTTGGGTGCGCGGGATGATCATGCTTCCCGGATTATCGATAAGCCATTGCTGCGTTTCCGGTGAAAGTTGATTCCAGAATTCCTTGATGTGCATCGTAATCAGCGCCGCCCCTTCAATGGTTGAGTACATTCCCACACTGGGCAGATTCCCTCAGTGCGTCAAGCATATTTTTACGAGATTACAAACACCTTTACGGATTATTTCGGGGCTGCAACATCTTCGGTTTCAAACCCGGAAAAACTTGATCCAACCTTGAGCCAGCGCCGCATGGACCCTTGATCTGAGACCGCGAAAGTAATCGCAGGGCAGAAAGCCATGACGATACGAAAGAAGGTCTCACTATGAAAAACAAGACAATGCTCAAAGGCGCAGCGGCAATCGCACTCGGTGGATCACTGCTCCTGGGTGGCGGAGGAACACTTGCTTGGTGGAATGCTTCGGATTCCGCAGCAGCAGGCACCATCGTGGCTGGCAACTTGAACGTCCAGGCCGCAACCGGCGTTTGGACCGACCGCGCAGGCAACCCGGTCAACCTCGCCACGTACCTGGTAGTTCCCGGCGATCTCCTGACCTACACACAGGATCTGGACGTCACCCTCACCGGCGACAAGATGGCAGCCAACCTCGTTGCCGCCAACACCGGCGCAGGCGCAGGATTCGATCCCTCCAACGTCACGGTTACCTCGCCCAAGCTGACGGACGCTGACGGGGACGTCATCGCCAACCCGCTCACCACTTCGCAGCATGTAACGGCGAGCATCACCTTCGAATTCAAGTCCAGCACCTCAGCCCGCGCGGACGTCAACGCAAGCAGGAACCTGGGCAACGTAACCTTCACCCTGACACAGGTCCAGCAGTCCGGCCTCCAGTAGTCCTACCCCGCAACAACTTCACAGGAGTGTCGATGAGAATCCCCAGCAGCATCAAGACGGCTGGCCTTATGGTCGCTGCCGTGCTCCTGGGGCTCATGGCCGTTCAAGGTACGTACGCACTCTGGTCCGCTACCGCTGTTGCCCAGCCGGGCACGGTCAAAGCATCCAGTTTTACCGTCAACCTGACAGGGAACCCTTCCGCGTCCTCGGTGCCCATGACCGTCAACGACCAAGCGACAACGTTGGCACTGACCACGGCACAGGCGCCTTTGGCGGACTTGGTCCGCGGCGGCTCCGTTTACACGTCCATAGGAATCGGAAACGCCAGTGACGCCGGAGGAGTCTTCGACATCACCGTCACCGCTACGGCACCTACCATCAGCAACGTATCCGGCGGCGCCTTGGCCGGCTATCTCACTGTGAGTGCCGCCAGCGCTGCATCGAGCACCGCATGCTCATCGGCCAGTGGCTATCAGCCTTTGACCGGGGCAGGATTTACGACGCCGGCAATCGCCAAAGGTGCCACCGCCACACTCTGCTTCAAGGTGACCTTGGACGCTGCCGCACCTTCCAGCGTCGAAGGAAACTCCGTCTCGATTACTCTTCCGCTATTCGCTCGTCAGAAATGTGGGGTTCCCAATGGTTGCGCCTAGTAGCCTCGTTGATCGCAATAGCCTTGATGAGCTGGTGCTGGAAACAACGGTTGACACCGAATCGTCCAGCACCGGTGCATTTGGTGAACCTCTCGCCGACGCGCCTATCCTTGCCGAACCCGAAAACAGGGAACTGAAGGAAACCGGGCCGCTTTCCGCAGAAGGTTCTTCCAGCGGCCGGTTACTTGGCCGCATCGGCCGGGTACTCGGCGTCGTACTTCTTTCGCTTGCGCTCCTGGCCGTCACGGTGCTGATCATGGTGCCGAAGGTGACCGGCTCGCAAACGTATTCCGTGCTGACCAACTCCATGGCACCAAAGTACGCACCGGGCACGTTCCTCGTTTCGCAGGCAGCCGACTTTGACGAACTGAAGCTCGCCGACGTGATTACGTACCAGATCGAGTCGGGCAAGCCTGGTGTGATCACGCACAGGATCATTGGTTTCGGGTTCCTGCAGACGGGCGAGAAGACAGTTACCACCAAAGGCGACAACAACGACGTCGCGGATCCCGAGCCCGTTCGTGAGATCCAGGTGCGCGGTAAGTTGCTGTACGCGGTGCCGTTCGTGGGGTTCGTCGCGAACGCCTTGGGCAACAGCGACCGCTCACTGTGGCTGGCTGTGGGCGCGGCGGGCTTGATCGGTTACGGTGGGTTCACCATGCTCCGGGAAGCACGGAGCTCGCGAAAGGAAAGGCAGTCTGCGTGAAGCAGGGAACTGGCCCCTCGGCCAAAGCCTGGGCGGTTGGCCTTTTCTGCCTGACCGTATTGGTGGGCATCGGCGGAACGTCCGCATTCGGGTTGTGGGAGCAGAGCTCCAACGCAACCATGACGGTTCGAGCCGCCGTTTCAACGCCAACGCCCACGCCGACCCCCACACCAACCCCAACTCCCAGCGCGCCTGTCGTATTGACGTTGACCTGCACGCAGATCACCACAAGTACTGTCCGGATAAGCACCGCCGGGCTGAGTTCCCCCACAGTGATGACCGTCGGCGGCAAGATGAGCACCAGCAGCGTCTACGTCTCCATTCCGGTGCTGCCTCCGTCTGCGACATTGAATTTGACACCTAGTAGTCCTATCTTCGCCGCCGCCATCCTTGACGGCCACAACCCTGAAGTCGACGTTCAGGTGACGGCGTTGCAAAACACTGGGACCACAGCCACGGGCGAGCTACGTCGTTTGAAGCTCTCCGGCAATGGAAAATTCCTGAGCTGTCCGGTGTAGCCCGGGTCGACGCCGTGACAGAGCAATCCGGGCAGCATTTTGCATGTCCTCGATAGGCTGACCGGATGACGACGATCGAGGCCTTGGGGCCGACCTTGCTGGGTGTCGGCCTCCTCGTGATCCTGACCGCGGCAGTGCTGACCGCCTATAAAGTGCCTTACAGGTGGGCGCCAGCGTTGGCGATCGTGCGGGGGACGATTCAGTTGGCGGCTATCAGCGTCATCCTCAGCGGTGTCATCTCAAGTCCCGGCTTCGTGGCGCTGGCACTGCTGGTCATGTTCGCTGTGGCTGCGACGACTGCTGCCCGGCGTATCGGGTGGAGTTGGAAAACCCTTGGCCTCGTTGGGGGATCCATGGGTCTGGGCGTCGCCGTGACGCTCGGCATCATCTTCGCGACTGGCGCGGTTGAGCTGACTCCACGTTATGCATTGGCGATGGGTGGCATCATCATCGGCAACGCCATGACCACGGCGACTCTGGCGGGTCGCCGTTTCTCGGAGGCCGTCACTGATCATTGGGAGGAAGTGGAAGGGTGGTTGGCCCTGGGTGCAACACCTCGCCGGTCAACGTTGGAGTTGGCCCGTCGCGCCGTCTATTCAGCGTTGATTCCCTCCATTGACCAAACGAAGACCACGGGGCTGGTAACTCTTCCAGGTGCTTTCGTCGGGGCGATCTTCGGCGGCGTTTCACCCCTTGAAGCCGGGAGGTTCCAGATTGTGGTCCTGGCCGGAATCATGGCGGCCGGTGCCTTCACCGCCGTTTCAGTCATCGCTTCCCGTGCCGCTGTTCGGGTGCGTCCGGCGCCGCTGGACCGGTGATTCGATTACCGGCGTCGTGAAGGCCAACGGCGGACCGAGCTTTGGGCTGTACCTTCCCGTGGGAGTCCTGGCTTTGTCGTTGCCAAGGGCAGTGTGATCCTCATGGAGGTACCGTCCGGGCCCGTGGAGGCCACGTCCGCAGAGCCTCCTGCGGCGGCGGCGATCTCGCGGACAAGGGACAACCCGATTCCGAAACTGCGCTGCTGCTGGCCCAGGCCAAGATGGGTTGTTCGAGCAAAACGGTCAAAGATCCGGGCCCGGTCAATGCCGGTGATGCCTGGGCCCGTATCGCTCACGGTGATCATGGCCTGGCCGCCGGCCACCTTGGTGGCGACCATTATGTGGCCTCCGGCTGGCGTATGGACGAGTGCGTTCTCGGCCAGACCCAGGATTGCGCGGTGCAATCTTTGAGGATCAATGAGCGCCTGCGGTTGCCCCATGCTGGAACAATCCAGGGTGATGCCTCGGCCAACGGCCAACTGGTGAATACTGTCCACAACATCCTGGGCAACACGGGCGACGTTGGTCAGGGCAATGTCCGGTTCCTGTCCTGTTCCGGTGGCGGAATCCAGCAGCTCATTGACAATCGCGGTCAGCGCGGATGTATCAGCACGGATCCGCGCCAACGCCTGCCCAAAGGGTGAATCCACTGTTGTGCCACGCTGTGCCAGTTGAATTCTGGCGTCCAGGATGGCCAAGGGTGTGCGCATCTCATGGCTCGCGTCTTGGACGAAACGCCGCTGCATTGCCAGCGCTTCGCCCAGCGGACGGATCGCGCTTCGGGCACTGAGCCAGCCAATGCCCCCGGCCAGAAGGATGCCGGCGACCCCTGCGATGATCATGGCTTTGATCAGATCGTTGGTATCAAGATAGGCGTACACGGCGCCGGGTTCAGTCGGTTCCGGGCTGCCGGACTGGTTAAGCAGGTAGAGCGTAGAGGCCGCCAGGAGGCAGAGAACCAGAACGGCGCAGGCGGCACTGATGCGAAGAGCGATTCTCATGGAGGCCCTACGCAGGACTGCCTGGTCCTGGTCCAAAGGAGCAGGATGTTTAGTCATTCGCTTCGCCGATCTGGTAACCCACCCCGTGGACGGTACGGATGACTGATCTGGAGATCTTCCTGCGCAGGTGGTGGACGTAGGTGTCGATCACTCCGGGCAGTTCACCTTGGCTCAAGGTGGCATTGATGAGCTCTTCCCGTGTGAACACGTGGTCCGGTTGCGCGGCCATTGTGGCCAACAATTCACTCTCCTTGGCGGTCAATGAGGCGAGGAATCCGTGAATGGAGCGGATGGACCTGGAAGAAGTGTCCAGTTCCCAGTCTCCAATACTTAAGGTCTTGAACTCTTGTTGGTAGCTGCGGGTCAACGCCCTTAGCCGGGCCCCCAGTTCCGAGATGTCGAAGGGCTTGGTCATGTAGTCATTCGCGCCGGCGTCGAGTCCCCTGACCTTCTCCTCCGTTGCGCCGAGGGCGGTGAGTATGAGGATAGGGGTGGCGATCCCCTTGGACCTGAGCGCGGCAATCAGCGCGACGCCGTCCATGCCGGGCAGGCCCCGGTCGACCACCATCACGTCCCAGATCCGGGAGAGTCCCCAATGCAGGCCTTCATGGCCGTCGACGGCGACGTGAACCTGGTAGTCCGGCTCGAGGAGCTCGGCGATGAGCGGCCCGAGGACGACGTCGTCTTCCACCAGGAGCAGGGATGGCTTGGTTGCAGTGATCACGAATCCATTGTTGCGTGCTGGTCCTTTTCGGACGTACGGGCCCGCTTGTGCTTGAGGAATTCGATGCCCCACGGCAGCACGGACACGAGGACCATGACGATTGCTATGACGTCAATGTTCTTGGCCACGAAGTCAAACCGGCCCAGCCAGGAACCGAGCAGCGTCACCGAGGCGGCCCAGAGGATTGCCCCGGTGATGTTCCAGAGGGCGAAGGACTTGTAGTTGTAGCGGGCAATTCCGGCGCTGAGCGGGGCGAAGGTCCGCACCACGGGTAGAAAGCGCGCCAGGACCAGTGCCGGGCCACCACGGCGCCGGAAGAACTCTTCTGTTTTTCTCAGGTGCGCAGTCTTCAGTATGCGGGCATCATCCGAGAACCATCGGCGTCCGAACCGGCGACCAAGCAGGTAGCCCACTTGGTCGCCTACGATCGCCGCCACGCTCACGACGGTGATTAGTACGGGCAGTGTCAGATTCAGTTGCTGGTGCAGCAGCCCGGCCGTGAAGAGCAGCGAGTCGCCCGGCAGGAAGGGGAACAGGACCCCGGACTCGATAAAGATGATCAGGGCCACGACTGCCAGCGTTGCAGGGCCCAAACCCTGCAGCAGACTGGCAGGATCCAGGATTGGCAGCAGTTCGGCGGGGCTCAGTGTCGATGCGAGAGCGAGGGCTTCCATTAAGGCTTCTTTCGATGGGGACTCGCGTCGGAACGGGATGACCAGGAGGACTGGAGCCGGGCCACGATCGAGGGTGCTTGACGGTTCCAGAGACCAGCCATCAACACGACGACGCCAATGGTTGCCGGAAACGATGCCATGACATCCAGTGGATAGTGCGCGCCGATGTAGACACGGGACCAGGCGACGATCGCTGCGAGGATCATTCCTGTCCAGAGAACCGGCTTCTCCGCGCGGCTACCCCGGGCCAGGAAATACGCTCCCAAGACCAGGGCGACGGCCAAACAGGTGTGGCCGCTGGGAAAGCTGTTGGATACCGGCTCCGGCGCCAGCGGGTCCAACAAGAGTGCCGGGTCTGGCCGGATCCTGCCGATGACCACCTTGAACAGCTGGCAGCTCAACCATCCCGAACCCACCGTGAGGGCAAACATCACAGCTTTTTGGGGGGAACGTCGAATCAGCAGGAGATACAGACTTGTGGCGAGCACCACCAGCGCTCCCACCACAGGCTCGAACAGCAGATTCAAGGCCAGGGCTAAACCGGTCAGGACAGGGTTATGGTTGCGGCTGAAGTTCTGATCCACAGCCAGCTCAGCCGACGTGAAGCCTGGCACGATTTGGACCGTCAGCCCGACGGCGATGACGACTGCCACCAAAATAAGCCCAACGGCCAGCCAGTGTTTGGGCGCGGGCAGCCGCTGGACTGGTACGGAGCCAGGTGTGGATTGCGGGAACATGGGACCCTTCGGCAGGACGTATCGTTCTTCCAATCCTCCGCGAGGGCAATTAAGAACTCGTTAAGAAGTGTGTCCCGGCCGGATTGAGCCCATGATGAAGGAATGCAACGCGTCATCGGTTGGCTGGCCGCAGCCATCATCGTCACTCTGATCTTCGGAAGTGCCTATGTCACGCTGCAGCAATTGGGCCGGCGGGCAGCGAATGATGCGCCGACGGCTGCTGCTGCGGCACGGGTTGAAGCCATTGGTTCCCCGGCGCCGAGTACGCTGCCGCTGGAATTGAATCCTGACAGCGGTGTCTTCGTCATTGTCTACGGGGCGAACAACAAACCGATGTCCGGCACTGCCGTCCTTCATGGGTCCATTCCCGTCCTTCCTGACGGAGTGCTCGACGCGGCAAGACGGACCGGATCCGATGCTGTGACCTGGCAGCCGGAGCGCGGTCTGCGGATGGCGGTGGTGGCACGCTCCGCAGGGGAACAGGTAGTCGTCGCGGGGCAGTCGCTTAAACCTGTCGAGGACAGGAACTGGATGGTCCTGATCTTCCTGTCGACGGCGTGGCTGGGCAGCATGATTGTCCTTGGCCTGGGATACGGCGCAGCAGAGATATTTCGGGGACGTTCGCTCCGGCGCTACGCTGAAACCGGAGATGCGGGAAAGGATCTGTCATGAGTGCTGAAGGAACGAAAGAAGACCCATGGGTGCTGCTCACGGCACCGGGCTCGTCGGAGTACTCCATGTACCGCGATCCGGAGTCGGACCCGCCAGCACTTGTCTGCCAAGTAGGGTCGACGACCCTGAAGTATCACCTGCGGGCCATCGAGGATCTGTCCAGCTGGCTCCGTGAACAGCAGGACTGGGTGCCCCTCGGTGCGGCCGATGAGAGCAAACCAGCGCCGGACGGGAGCGTCGAGGCATGGGGACGGGACCCGGCCAACCCTGTATCCGGGTGGTACGGGCTCCGCAAAGGATACCGCGGCCGCTTTGGGATGTACCTCCCGCCGCTGCTCGAAAAACTCGGGCTGGTAGAACTGACGCACGAGAAACGCAACAACATGGTTCGAGCCATCCGTAACTAACCACCCATCGCCGTGGAGCACATGGCTTCTAAGTCCGACTGAAGAGGGCGTGGCTAGTAGTTCCGCCGATGTTTCAGTCGAGGGATGGCGACGGCGAACACCGCTGCCGCTGCGAACCCCAGGACGCCGGTGGCCCAGACGCCAGCGGCGAGCGAAATGGCAGCAGTCAGGGCGGACAACAGCACCGGCCCACCCGTGGCACCCGAATCAGCAATGAAGCGCCAGATGCCAAGGAAGTGGCTCCTTCCGTTGTCAGGTGAGAAGTCGGCACCCAACGTCATAATGAGCCCGGAACTGATTCCGTTGCCAAAGCCAATCAGCAGGGCAGCTAACAGCAAGGGAACGAACCCACCAGTGAACGGAATGAGGATCAACGCCGTCCCCATGATCACCGTGGAAGGAACCGCTACCCACTGCCGTCCCTTGCGATCCATCAGCTTCCCAGCCGGATAGAAGACCAACATGTCGATCGCGCCGGAGAGGCCGTAGATCAGCGATGCTTGCGTGGCATCCATGCCCAAATGGTCGGCCCATAGCGGGATGACCACTTGGCGCGAAGCACGCAGCGCGCTGAGCAGCAGAATTCCGAAGCCCACAGACAGGAACACACCAGCATGCGAAGCAGCTACTTCGCGCAGCGTTGACGCTGGGATGACTGGTCCGCCGTCGGACGTATTGGGAACCACGAGATCCGGGATGGTGAGCGATAGAGCGGCGGCCGCCATCATCCCGACAAAACCAACCCAGTACGCCCCGCTGATTCCGGCGAACTGCATCACGCCGGCACCGATGAACGGGCCGATGAAGATGCCGATCCTCGTAACGCCGCCCAATGTGGACAACGCACGGGCGCGGAACACCACGGGGACTGCCTCGGTGAGGTACTTCTGGCGGGCCAGGTTGAAAACGCTCGCCGACATACCCACCAAGGTCATAGCTGCTGCCAGCAGCCAGATCCCGTGCTCCATCTGTGGAGCGAAAGCTGCCGCGCCGAGGGCAAGGGCTCCTACGGCACCCGCCCCAACAATTGCCCAGCGTTCCCCGAACCTTATGGTGATGAGCGATGCCGGGATATTGAAGAGCCAGGATCCCAAGCCGATTAGCGTCACGATCAACGCCGAGACTGCAACCGATGCTCCAAGATCACGCGCCGAGAGCGCGATCACCGGAAGAACCGCCCCCTCGCCGATACAGAACAACAGCGCAGGCCCGAAGGCCGGTAATGCAATGCTGCGAAGGCTGAAGTTTTGGTCTTCTTGGGTGGTTGTCATCCCCTTCATCCTAGGACTCCAACCCAGCCGCCTCGCAGTTGTCGCAGTTCCGGAAGTCCGGAACCGCAACAACTGCTCGCGAGACTAGGCCTCGTCCAGGTGACTAGATGCGGTTAACCGTTGCCTTCCGACGTCCGGCTGCTGAAAGCGCCAAGCCCGTGAGAAGAAGGCCGACTGCCCAAAGGGTGAAGCTGCCGTCCAATCCCGTAGTGGCCAGAGAGTTGGAACTCCCGACGCCGGTCGCAAGGCCTGCTGTCAGCAGACCTTGAGTGCCGCCTGCGGTCATCACGCTGCCACCTAGTTGAGCGGCCCCTACGCCGGTGGTTCCGACGCCAGCGTTGCCAAATCCGGGACCCCCAATTTCGGTCCCCGGATTGTTGGTGCCGGTGTCAATGCCGAGTCCTCCACCACCAGCAGGCTGGCTAACCTCCGGCGGGTTGACGACGGGAGGGTTCACTACCGGAGGATTCACAACGGGAGGATTCACAACGGGAGGGTTGACGACCGGCGGATTCACAACCGGAGGATTCACTACCGGAGGATTCACCACCGGAGGATTCACAACGGGAGGCGTGATGGCTCCGACAGCGGCGCCACCGATGCCAAGCGATGTCGAGTCGACCGTGACCGGAACGGTGATTGGAACAACAACCTGGGTCCCGGAAGCGACGCCGCCCGATCCATTAGTGGTAGCGCCCGACGTTCCCGCCGGAGCAGTCCCGCCGGAGGTACCGGCAGTGCCAGCCGACGAATCGCCCAGCACACCAGCCGACGTCGAACCAATAGTCACAGGAGCTGTAATCGGAGCAACTACCTGAGTCCCGGAAGCAACGCCATCAGAACCGTTCGTGCTGGATCCTGACGTCGTACCGGCGCCGGAATTACCGGACGAGGTACCAGTGTTCCTGGCCGAAGAATCGCCCAGCACACCAGCCGATGTCGAACCAACAGTCACCGGAGCGGTAATCGGAGCAACCACCTGGGTGCCGGAAGCAACGCCATCCGAACCGTTCGTCGTAGCACCCGTGGTCCCCGCCGGTGCAGTCCCGCCGGAAGTACCGGCAGTGTTGGCCGACGAATCGCCCAGCACACCAGCCGACGTCGAACCAACAGTCACAGGAGCTGTAATCGGAGCAACCACCTGAGTCCCGGAGCCAAGGCCCTTTGATCCGGAGGTCGTAGCAGCCGACGTCCCCGCCGGAGCGGTCCCGCCGGAAGTACCAGCTGAGCTGGCCGAAGAATCACCCAGCACACTAGCCGACGTCGAACCAACGGTCACCGGAGCGGTAACCGGAGCAACTACCTGAGTCCCGGAAGCTACGCCATCCGAACCGCTGGTGGTAGCAGCGGGAGTAGCGACAGCAGGTGCGCTGCCTGTATTCGAGGGTGCGCCGGAAGTAGCTGATGAATCTCCAGCCACACCCGCGGCAGTGGCTCCGATGTTAACAGGGACCAATATCGGAGCCACTACCTGAGCGCCGGATGCGATGCCTTCTCCCCCCGACGTTGTTGCCTGCGCCGGCGCTTGGGCCGGCGCAGAACCTGATGTTGCTGCTGGTGTTGTCGTGGCCGATGAGTCCCCCAGGACACCCGTCGACGTCGATCCCACAGTTACGGGGACCGTCACCGGTGCAACTACTTGGGTACCGGAGGCTGTGCCACCGGAACCGTTGGTGCCAGCCGCCGTCGTCGAACTGCTTGGTGCAGTTGGCGCGGCAGGTTTGGCTGGGCCCGTCGCAGTGGAGCCCCCCAGCAGACCCACTGATGACGAGCCCAGGTTTATGGGCGCTGTTACGGGCGCGACTACCTGTGTCCCGGAGCCAACGCCGTTGGAACCGTTGGTGCTGGCAGCTGGCGCCGTCCTCGTAGCCGGAGCGGCTGCGGGTGCCTTTGTGGTGGAGGATGAATCTCCCACGAGGGCTAGTGACGTCGCGCCTGTGTTGACTGGCGCTGTCACCGGTGCCACCACCTGTGTACCGGAAAGCGTTCCGTCCTTTCCACTGGTCGTATCTGCCGCGTTGGCCGCGGTCGCGCCGAGGGCTATCAAGCCTCCGGCAAAGCACGTGCCGATCAGGCACCTGCGAATTGTCGAGTTCATTGTGATCTTCTCCTGAAGGTCGTGTTCCCAAAGACGTCCGATGACGGATCGTCCGACTAACCATCGGCCGCATGTAAAGGCGCGGCTGGGCTGGGGAACTAGTCAGGAGATGAGCCGGGATCGAAAGAAACCGGCTTTGGATGATCTTCATTGCTGGCCGCTGCTGGACCAGAAAGTGAGTCTGCAGGAACGATTAGCGCACCCTGCAGGAAGGCTGCGGCAGGGCTTGGTGGCCCGTTTTGTGAGGTACCCGAGCCCGCGCCGATGACACCAAGGGGTGCCGCATCCGGGTCGGCAGGCAGCTCGGCTGGAGCCTCAGGTTCGACGATGACAGAGGCGCCGGTTACGGCACCTGGCGAAGCAGGGGCAAAACCTCGCGCCAGAACAAAGATCAATGAAACGTCGGTATTGAGGGCGGGCGGGGGTGTCCCGAGGGGCAGGCCAGCGGATCCCGTGGCCAAACCGTCTGCGGCGGGAGTCACTGTTGAGGTCCCGACGGCGGGTGGCAGCGCAGCTCCAGCACCCGGCGTCGCGGGCAGCATGGCGCCGTCGCCGCCCAAGAGCGGGGGAAGCAGGCTTCCGGGTCCAACGACCGGAGGCAAGACGCTGCCTACAGGCGGCAGGATCGTGTCAATAACCTCAACGATTGGGGCCACAACAGGGTTGGTCACGTCCGTCACAGGGTCCAGGCCAACGGGTTTCAGGACATTATTTACCGGAGGAACAACCGCCTCGACGGTGTCGTCAATAGTGCCCGTGGCTGGTTTGACTACCGTGTCCACAACGCTGCCGACCGTGTCGCTGGGAACTACCCGATTAACCACTGGGACTGCGGCTATGACTTTGTCCGTGGAGTCCGCGATCTGCTCAACCGCTGGGGTTACAGCGGGAACGTGCACGGTTATCGGTTTCGCCGGGACAACGGCTTTCGCGGGAGCCGGAAGAGGTACGTTCGGCACCGGGATAGTGACGGCGGGCGCGGAATGCTTTGGGGTACCGGCAGTTGCAACGGACGCGGCCACCTTCTTGACCGCACCCGTTGCGGCATTGAGCGTCTTGTCGGCTTGCTTGCTGACGCTGTCGGCTGATGAAACAGTTGACGACACCGAAGACGTCACTCCGCCCAACAGCGAGTGGTTATCAGTGATCCCGGAATCGGCGTTGGCGGCGGTCGCGGACAATGCCATCCAAATTGCGGTACCGGCGCCAGCGATCATGACGGAGCGGAGAATCTGAGTAGCGCGCGGAATTACGCGAATGGCCTTCATCTCGACACCCCCCAGGTAGCCGCAAACCGATGGTCGACTTCATCCTAGGACTGGTGTTGCCCAATAGTCCATGGGGAGACAGTAATCAAGATGACAAATTTATAAGCAACCTTCATTTATGAAGAAGGGTAGAAGCCGGTCTTTTCGGGTCCAAAGTCGGGAGTTGCCAGGGATCCGCCAGCAGCCCTTCCGTGCTGGGCATTGGTTTCCTGGAGCCGTTTGATGAACCAGCGCGATTGCTCCGGTCCATAAGGCAGCACCGGGATGGCCTTGGTGGCATCGTTGGGCATATCGCGGATGGACTGGGTTGCCTGCCGCACTGCAGTGCTCATGGTGTCGGCCATGGTCTTGACGAATTCGTCGCTCGCAGGCTTTCCGTGGCCTGGGACCAGGTATTCGTAGCGGTGACGCAGAGCGGAGATGTGCCGGAGGACGTCCGCCCATTCCTCGGGATACGAGTCCTCAAAGGAAGGATGTGCGCCGTGCTCCACGAGGTCGCCCACGAAAAGCGTTGAGTTGGTCCCCACCAGAAGGTCACCGTCGGTGTGGGCGCGGCCCAGATAGAACAGTGTTGCCGTAATTCCGCCAAGGTCCACCAAAACAGGCTGGTCGCCCACGATCGCGTTCGGAACAACGATGTCGACGGCGTCACCCTCCCCCGCGGCCATCTCCGGTTCGTTGGTGGCGACGAAGCGACGCTGGTTGTCGGCGTCCCGCTCAATGGTTGCCGCACAGTTGCCGTGCGCCCAGAACTCTGTCACGCCGTCGTCGGCAAAAACAGCGTTACCGAAGAAGTGGTCGTAATGGGCGTGGGTGTTCACTACCACCAGGGGAAGCTGGGTCTTTTCGCGGACAGCAGCGAGGATCTCGCGGCCTCGGCGCGGGCCACATCCGGTGTCGATGACCATGGCGAGCTCACTGCCCACCACGAGCCCGGTGTTGAGTAAGGACCCCTCGGTCTCCAAGACGTAGTTGTCCGTGCCAAGTTCGTGCCAAGCTGACAATGAGTTCTCCGTATCCAGTGCAATCCGGCGATGTTCAGGCCTCGATTCTACCCATGCACAGCTGGGAGAAGCCGGAATGACCCGGTGCCAGGTGAACTCGGGCGGATTACAGGATGGCCGTCATGACGTTCCAGCCGGAACCAATCTGGCGGGCAGCAAGCCAACCACCTGAACCGTCGCCGGGGTACAGCCACAAAACCCCGGACCCGTTGCGGGCGATGACATCAATCGTGCCGTCCCCGTTGAAATCGCCCGGACCCTCAATAGCTGTCATGACGTTCCAGCCGGAACCAATCTGCCGGGCAGGAAGCCACCCACCTGAACCGTTGCCCGGGTACAGCCACAAAACCCCGTTGGCATCACGGGCAATCACATCGGCATTTCCATCCCCGTTGAAATCACCAGGGCCCTCAATAGCGGTCATGACGTTCCAGCCGGAACCAATCTGGCGGGCGGCAAGCCAACCACCGGAACCGTTACCCGGATAAAGCCACAAAACACCATTGGCATCGCGGGCGATCACATCGGCTTTGCCGTCCCCATTGAAGTCGCCAGGTGCCTCGATCGCGGCCATCGCATTCCAGCCGGAACCAATCTGGCGGGCAGCAAACCAACCACCCGAACCATTACCCGGATACAACCACAAAACGCCGTTCGCGTCCCGCGCAATGACGTCCATCTTGCCGTCCCCGTTAAAGTCACCGGGTGATTCAAGGGATGTCATGGCATTCCAGCCTGAACCGATCTTGCGGGCGGTGAGCCAGCCCCCGGAACCGTTGCCTGGGTACAGCCACAAAATTCCACCGCTGTCCCTCGCAAGGACATCGCTCTTGCCGTCCCCGTCGAAATCGGTGATTTTTTGAACGGAGTTCTTGAAGGTGAACTTCCACTCAACCACTGCTGCCGGAGCCAACGCATTATCTGCAAGAACCCTGGCAGTAACAGTCACTGCTCCGCTGCCCGCGTATGTGCCAGGGGCAAGAACCTTTCCACCTACCAAATATTCAACGCCGGCCGAGATGGGAATCGTGTAGGTATCGTTCGAGGTGCCGTCCCGGTCTGTGAAGACTACTGGCGCAGGGATCACCGGAAGGTGCCCACCAAATGTAGCGAGCGCTGCCGTGGCATCAACCAAACCGGCGCCACATCCGGCCGGACAGCCAGCAGGAAGTGGCCGCGACGAGTCCTTCAGTTGCTGTTCCACGTGCTCCGGGGTGAGAAGAATGCCCTCTGCCGAAAAAAGGAGCGCCGCGAGGCCTGCCACGTGCGGGGCCGCCATGGACGTTCCCTGCATGTACGCATAACCGGGCGCTCCCTGCGTGGTCGTCCCGGAGTTGTAGGTGGACAAGATGCCGTTCGCGGCCGAGGAAGTCATGTCGCCACCGGGAGCAGTTACATCAATGACGCTCCCATAGTTGGAGTACGGCGCCTTTGCGCCTGTCCTGTCGCTGGCGGCAACGGTGATGACATTCTGGCAATTGGCCGGGCTGGAATCAGCCGCCGGGCGATTGGAATTTCCGGCAGCAACGATGACCGCCGCCCCAGCGTTGTAGGCGAAATTGATAGCGTTTTGGTAGGTAGCAGAACACGCCCTGATGCCACCGAGACTGAGGTTGATGACGCGCGCGGGGTTGGGATTGATGGGAGCCCCGGTAACAACTCCGCCTGCGGCCCAAATGATTCCATCTGCGATATCCGATGAATACCCACCACAGGCACCTAACGCCCGCACCGGAAGGATTTTTGCCTTCGGGGCGACACCGGTTACGCCGGAAGTATTGTTGCCGATGGCAGCGATTGTGCCTGCCACGTGGGTTCCATGCCAGGAAGAATTTATCTGCGGGCTGCCCACCCCGCATTGATTTGCTGTGGACCAATCTCCGGGGTCTGTAGGATCCGCGTCCCTGCCACTCCCATCCCGGGCATCGGTGGCATCGGACATCATGTCGTAGCCCGGCAGTACATTGGCATCGAGATCCACATGGCTGGTGATCCCGGTGTCGACAACTGCAACGACTACGCCTTCTCCATGGTTGTATTGCCACGCCCCGGAAGGCCGAATACCCGCAAAATCTTCGGAAAGGTCCCACTGCATGGGGTAGTAGGCATCGTTCGGATCAGCCGCGACCTGCATAATCGCATCGGGCTCCGCGTAGGCAACGTTGGGATCCGCACGAAGGGATTGCAGGAATTGCTCGGCTTTTGTCCCTGAAAGTGCCTTAGCGAGTTTGATGACTTGCCCACCGGCAGCGTTCTGGTGCGAGCTCTTGGCAGCGACTCCGAGCTTCGTTGCCGCGCGACCTGCAGCCTGCTCCACGGCAGCCGTAGCCGCAGCCGCTTTGGAGTTGTCGCGTAGCCCGACGATGAACTGGTCCGTTGCCACGTCAGGTGCCGGTGGGAGTGATTGCGGGGTGCTGGGGATGATGTCGTTATCTCCCGCTACTGCCGGCTGTACGGCCATTCCCCCGGTAATGAGGAGTGTGGCCAGCGCGAACCCGATGGTCCTCAAGGATCTCATTGGGGAGTTTTTTACCATGGTTGGGCATCCTAGAACGGCGACTAAGCACGGTAAGGCCCGTCGCGGGCAACTGGAGACCACCAGCTGACCCCCACAGAAAATTGTACGCAGAGTTGGCTGTCTTTTTAGCCAAGTCTTTTGTGAGGATTTGTCGAGGATTTGCCCTACAAAGAGCAGGACTATGCGTCAGGTTTGCTGCTAGTAATCCTGAGCCGCTAGCTGGGCACGCTCAAACCCCATGGCTGCGAGTCCGGATTGCCAATCGGGGCTTGCGGCGACCGTTAGCGCCTCGACGTGGATGGGCTTAGGCGGCGCGACATGCCCGTTTCCCCATTCCCCCAGAAGGACATGGATTTCATTGCCTGGGTGCGATGCCTCCAGAAAAGGATTCATGTGATCCTCAACGTGAGAGAAATCCGTGCTGTTCTGCATGTAGGCAACAACGTTGCCTCGTGGCTCTCGATAGAGCTCAACAAGATTGGTGGTGACGTCGTCGGGGAGTTGAGACATGGGGTCCTCCCCCTTGACGCCGTAGCAAACTTCCGCAAAACGCTCAACGGCCGGCAACTCGTACTTGGCAACGTTTGTCTGAGGATTCGAAACAAGTGCCAGCGAGCCGGGGAAATGTGCAGAGAAGAACAGTGATGCAAAGCCGCCGCCTGATGCGCCGTAGAAGACCAGTCGCTGCTCTCCCCACGTGCCCACGATGTGCTTGATGATTTCCAGCAGGTTCTTCTGGATGTTCATGCGTGAATTGCCGACGAACCATCCGAGGTTCAGCCGGTCAGTCAGGACAAGGCTTGGGTCCGAGATAAAGATTCGATTCACGTGAGCGTCGGACGAGACGCCCATGCCGCCGAAAGCGGGAAGCGTCCATTTCGGATCGATGGCGCCTTGGAAGAAGACCACGGTGGTATCGAAACCACGGTTTTGGCAGTTGACATCGATGGGAAGACCGTTTTCCACGATGATCTGGTATCCAGGCGGGATCTTGGTCACATTAAGGAACGCTTGGACGCTCTTGTAGTTTGTGACCATGTGCTTTGAGGGGTCAATGATTCGGGGCCTGGTAGGACAGGGGTGGTCGGGCCCTTCATTTTGACCGTTAAGAAAGTACGCGTCGCCACAGAGCTCGCAGAATCCAAAGCCCAAATCGAACGCGTAGGCTCGCTTCTCGTCAAGGTTTTCCATTTTCCCCATCAGGACAAGATACCCGAACATAACGAGGGTCCACGAACCGTGTGACTTGCGCTGCACGCTCCCAGAGGCTAATCTGGCGCTCTTTTGGGCCGGGCCAGACTTGTTAGGCTTGTGGAGTTTCTTCTCTACCTCACGGGGGTTTGTCTTGCCAGGTATCTTCATCTACGGGAGCTGTGTCTCTCGGGACACAAAGCCCTTCCTCGGCGATGACTGGACAATCGTCGGCTATGTCGCTCGTCAGGGCATGATCAGCGCCGCGTCGCCCAGAGCTGTACTTCGGGGCGAAAGCGCGTTGAAATCCAAATTCCAGAATGAGTGCGTCCGCAACGACATCCGGTCTTCCCTCTTCAGCGCCATTGAGGCGGACGGACAGAAGACCGACATCTTCGTTCTCGACCTGGTCGATGAAAGACTTGGCGTCTATGAGCTAGGAAATGGGACATATGTAACCCAGACTTGGGAACTCGAGGAGAGCAAACTGCTGCAACAGCAGAGCACGAAACCGCGTCTTATCCCGTTCGCTTCGGACGAGCATTTTGAGCTTTGGGTCAAAGCCGCAGATACGGTCCTGGAAAAGATCGAGGCAACCGGGAAGCCGCTCATTGTTTTGTCACCTGAATGGTCTGAGTCGGCCGACAACGGTCAGGACGCCCTTCAGTACCGAGGCTACTTCTCCTCCACATGGAACAAGCTGTACCAGCGCTACTTTGATCATCTCCGCGACCGAGGGTGCAACGTGCTGTCGATCGGCCAGGACGTCGTCAAGGCCGCGGCAGGACATCAGTGGGGCCTCGCGCCGTATCACTACGTAGACACGGTCTACCACCACATGCGAGACGCGATCACGGCGGCCGTGAAGTAACTGCACGCACAGATGGGGCCGTTGCTACCGAGCAACGGCCCCATCCATCTACATATCCGCGAGCGCTCCGCCAGGGTTCTCGATGGCGTCAGCCACGTACCTGAGGAAGCCGGCGGCAGTCTCGCCGTCGCACACGCGGTGGTCGAAGGCGAGGGTCAACTCGGTAACCTTGCGGACGGCAAGTTCGCCGTTGACTACCCACGGCCTGTCGATGATGCGACCCACGCCGAGCATCGCAACCTCTGGGTAATTGATGATCGCGGCCGAGCCATCTACGCCGAACACACCATAGTTGTTCAGGGTGAAGGTGCCTGAGCCGAGCTCGGTTGGGGTTGCCTTGCCGTCACGCGCCACGGCGGTCAGACGGCGGATCTCGGCATCCAGCTCGCGGGCGCTCAATTGGTGTGCATTCCTAACGGACGGGACGACGAGTCCGCGATCCGTCTGCGCTGCGAAACCTAGGTTGATTCCGTCAAAACCGACGATCTCCTGGGAGCCGTCTTCCCCGACTTCAAAGCGGGTGTTCAGGGCCGGGTACTTTTTTAACCCAGCAGTGACAAAACGAGCAATAAAGGCCAGCAGACCGGGTGTGTCGTGCAGAGCGCGCTTCTTCAGTTCAGCCCGCATCTCAAGCAAAGCGGTTGCATCCACATCCACCCAGACCGTCGCCTCAGGGATCTCCGTGCGGCTCTTGGTCATGTTCGCGGCAACCGCCTTGCGAACTCCACGGACCGGAGTCCGGGCCGAGACAGCCAGGCCGGTACGGGAGTCGAGGTCGCCCTGAGCAACGGCGGCAGCCGAGGCCGGAGCCATCTCACGAACAGGAACGGCAGGAGCTTCCGGAGCTGAAATAGCAGCCTCAACATCCCGGCGCATGATCAGCCCACTGGCACCCGAGCCCTCGATGTTCTCAAGGGAAACACCGTGGTCCCTGGCCATCTTCCTTACGAGCGGGGAGATGACAGCGCTGAGCTTTCCGGGGATGCGGGTTCCGGCAACAGACGGCTCGGAAGCAACCGGGGCTTCGGCTCGCGTGTCCGTTTCGCGATCGACGACGGCGACGCTCGCCTTCCGCGGACGGGTGCGGCCTCCGGTCACGCCACCTGGAGTGCCGTATCCGATGAGTACGTTGCCGGAGCCAGCTTTCTCCTCGGTGCGGTACGTCTCGGCGGCCGCGTCAACCTCGGGCGAGGCCACGATCCCGGTCGAGACCGCGTCTTCGGCAGAGGAGGGAGTTTCCGGCGCAACGGGAGCAGCGCCTGAACGGGCGATCGAGATCAGCGGTTTGCCGACGTCGAGCGTTTGGCCGGCCTCACCGTGAAGCTCGGCCACAGTGCCGGCATAAGGCGAGGGAACCTCCACCATGGACTTGGCGGTTTCGACTTCAGCGATCGGCTGATCGACCTTGATTTCGTCACCCACAGCGACGAGCCAGTTCACGAGTTCAGCCTCAGTAAGGCCCTCCCCCAGGTCCGGCAGTCGAAATACCTGCATATCTGAGCTCATGGTCAGTCCTCCCATTGAAGGTCGTCGACGGCGTCGAGAATACGGTCGACGCTTGGCAGGTAGTAGTGCTCCAACTTGGGAGACGGGAACGGGACATCGAAGCCGGTCACGCGGCGGATCGGTGCAGCGAGGTAGTGGAACGCACGCTCCTGGACACGCGCCACAATCTCGGACGACACGGAGGCGAAGCCATGTGCTTCGGCGATCACGACGGCGCGTCCCGTCTTACGCACGGAGGCGCAGACGGTTTCGTCGTCGAAGGGGACGAGGGTACGGACATCGATGACCTCCAGCGAGCGGCCTTCTTCGGCCGCAGCGGCCGCCGCTGCGAGCGCAGTGGGAACGGAGGGACCATACGCGATCAGCGTTGCGTCAGTGCCGGGACGAGCAACAGCCGCGCGGCCCTCGGTGGAAGTGCCGGCGTCGTGCTCTGCTCGTAGCGCGTCCAGGTCCACCTGGTCCTTGGACCAGTAGAGCTTCTTGGGCTCCATGAACATGACAGGGTCATCGGAGTCGATGGCTTCGCGTAGCATCCGGTAACCGTCTGCGACCGTGGCTGGGGTGTAGACCTTCAGGCCAGCGGTATGTGCGTAGTAGGACTCGGACGAGTCGCAGTGGTGCTCCACTCCCCCGATGCCGCCGGCGTATGGAACACGGATGACCAGTGGCATCTTCAGCTTGCCCTTGGTTCGGTTGTGCATCTTGGCCACGTGGCTGACGATCTGTTCGAACGCCGGATAGGCGAAGGCATCAAACTGCATCTCGATGACAGGCCGCATGCCATTGATAGCCATGCCCACAGCCATGCCGACGATGCCGGATTCTGCCAGCGGGGTATCGAAGCAGCGCTGCTCGCCGAATTCGGCCATGAGTCCGTCGGTGATGCGGAAGACGCCGCCCAGGATGCCGACATCTTCGCCGAAGACCAGGACCGAGGAATCGGCACGCATGGCATCGGCCATTGCCGTGTTGAGGGCCTTGGCCATGGTGATGGACTGAGGGCCGCTCGCCTCAGCGGTAGCGGCAGCGGACGCGGCGGCGCTGGCGGTGGCGGCGCTGACGTTGCCGTTGACATTGGTGGTGACGGTCATTTTGCGCTCTCCTCTCGGGCGAGTTCGCTGGCGAGCAGTTCAGACTGCTCTTTCAGCTGCGGGGTGGGCTTGGAGAACACGTACTTAAAGAGGTCCAGCGGCTGTACTGGCACGTCTTCACCGAGGCCTTCGCGCAAATGGGTGGCGACCGCTTCTGCATGTTCGGCAATGCGGTCGTTAGCGGCGTCGTCCAGGAGTCCCTTGTCGGTTAGATAGGACTTCATGCGGGTCAGCGGATCCTTCGCTTGCCATTCGGCCACCTCGCTGTCCGGGCGGTAGCGCGTGGCATCGTCGGCGTTCGTGTGCGCCTGCATGCGGTAAGTGTGGGCCTCGATCAGGAGGGGCCCTGAGCCTTCGCGGGCCAGCTTAACGGCGCGGTCCATCACAGCGAGAAGCGCGACGAGGTCGTTGCCGTCCACTCGCTCACCGGCCATGCCATAGCCAACAGCCTTGTGGGCCAGCGACGGCGCCACCGATTGGTGGCTGAGCGGAACGGAAATCGCGTATTTGTTGTTCTGCACGAAGAAGATGACCGGCAGGTGGAAGACGGCCGCAAAGTTCAAGGCCTCGTGGAAGTCACCCTCACTCGTGGCGCCATCACCGCACATCGCCATCACCACGGTGTCCTCAGCGCGGAGTTTGGCGGCATGCGCGACGCCGACGGCGTGCAGCAGCTGCGTGGTCAGCGGGGTGCACTGGATCCCGACGTGATGCTTCTTGGGATCGTAGCCACCGTGCCAGTCACCGCGGAAGATCGTCATCGCTTCGACAGGATCCACACCACGTGTCATCACCGCGACGGCGTCACGGTAGGTCGGGAAGAGCCAGTCACCTTCCCTGAGGCACATGGCAGCCGCCACCTGGCAGGCTTCCTGTCCGTGGCTCGAGGGATAGACAGCCATGCGGCCCTGCCGGACGAGCGCGGAGTTCTGATCGTTAACGCGACGTCCGACGACGAGCTGCTCGTACGCGGCCATCAGTTCAGCGTCGTTCGGCGTTGGGTACTCGTGGCCGGGTTCGGTGCCTTGCTCTTCGTGGGAGCGAAGGGTGCCATCCGGATTCACCATCTGAATCTGGTGCCGGGCGGGCAGCATGTAGTCCTCTACGCTGATGCCGAATTTTCTCTGGACGTCAGCAGCTTGGTCCTCTACTGCCGTTTCCGGCGCAGTGTGGTCTGCGTGGATCGTCATTGGTCCGTCCTTCTCTAGCCACTATGTGCTTCCAGTATGTTCCGGAGAGCTGTTTCGTATCCAGCTTTCGTTCAAATCATGGAAGAGCATGCAGGAAGTGGCTATTCTGAAAGACGAATTGCAAATGTGAGCTGGGTAACGAGCAGTCCTGTAGACGAATTGGAGACCACGTGAGCGAGACCGAGGCAGAGCAGACTGCCGTGCCCCTGGATGATGTTGACCGGGACATCATCCGCGAGCTCACAACTGACGGCCGGATGTCCATTACACAAGTGGCCGAAAACGTGCACATCAGCCGGGCGCACGCCTACTCACGCATTGCCCGGCTGACCGGCGAAGGGGTTCTGACCAAGTTCACGGCATTGGTGGACCCCATCAAGGCAGGCCTACGGTCATCTGCCTATGTGACGCTGAAGGTTCAGCAACACTCCTGGCGAGAACTGAAGGAGCGCTTGCGGGCGATTCCCGAGGTCCACCACATCGCCCTGGTGGGCGGCGACTTTGACGTCATCCTGCTGGTCCGCGCCACGGACAACATCCACCTCCGGCGTGTGATCTTCGACCAATTGCAGTCCATGGACGGCATCCTGGACACGCAGACTTTCCTTGTGTTTGAGGACGTTGATACGCGGTAACTGCCCGGGCCGCAGGCACCTCGTATGGAACGCACATTCGGGGACCATAGACTGTCCCCGTGCCCCTCAAAACTGCCTCGCTCACGCGCGCCGCTGTGCGGGTTGCTGTTTCGGTTTTGGTGATCGCCCTGCTGTGGCTGATCGCCGCTTTTCAGTTCTTTTACAGCCCTCCACGGGCCATCCCTCACCACACCGACGCAATCGTCGTTTTGGGAGGGTTAAGCAAGGAACGACTTCCAGTGGCTCAGGAACTCCAGGAAAGTTTGAACATTCCCGTTTTGGTGGTCTCGACGACGGGCCTTTCCGGCAACGTTGAGGGTGACGCTTTGTGCCATGAAGACGATGACCCTGATTTGATTTGCTTCCGTCCCTCACCGCTGAATACCCGGGGCGAAGCCAGAGGCCTTGCGGAGCTGATTAGGCAGAACGGGTGGAAGTCCGTCACCGTGGTGACGTCCGACTATCACCTGTTGCGGGCAGGTACTTTGATGCGGCAGTGCACCTCTGTGGAGATCCAAATGGTCGGCTCCCATCCAGACCTTTCGGCCGGAGCCTGGCTGGATAGATTCGTGGTCGAAACAGGTGGACTCATCGACGTGTGGATGCAGCCGGAGTGTTCTTCTCACTAAGGTAGAGGGAAGAACTGTCAGAAAACACGTCGCCGAGCGACCGTCCATGGAAGGTGCACAAGGTGAGTCCAACACCCGCAGGCCCGCTTCCAGCGGGCCGTCACTTCAGGCGCCGTCGCTTTGGGTTTCAGCTCCCGTCGGCTCCTGTCCGCACGCAACCTGCGCCCATAACCGACCATCCGCGGCCTTCATCAGCACCAATCCCCATAGTCCCCACCAAGAGCTCCGAGCAGCAACAGTTCAAGCGTCGGGTGGCGCTGGTTCTTGTCGTCCTGGTTGTTCTGGCCGTGCCGACACTGCTGGCAGTCCTGCTTCTAGCGGGCTAGCTTTCACAACCCCGCTAGAGTGTCGATTCTGGCTCAAGGGCGAGCTCCGATAGGATGTTGAAGTCTCTGTCTGTCGCAAGATCGCTCTCTTGGGGGAAAAACGTGCCCAGTATCATGCCCATTTTCGGTACTCGTCCGGAAGCCATCAAAATGGCGCCCATTGTTCACGCTTTGCACGAATCCGAAGAGTTCGACTGCATCGTTACCGTCACGGGCCAGCACCGCGAAATGCTCGACCAGGTCAACGACCTTTTCGGCATTACTCCTGACCACGATCTCGATATCCTCCAGCCCGGTCAGTCGCTCACTGACATCATGACGCGCACCATGACCGGGCTCGACAAGCTTTTCGCGACAAACAAGCCGGACGCCGTCATCGTTCAAGGTGACACCACCACATCTACTGCTGGCGCAATCGCGGCGTTTTACCATGGCATCCCCGTAATCCACGTCGAGGCAGGCCTCCGCAGCGGCAATCTCCTTTCGCCGTTCCCCGAGGAAGCCAACCGCAAGATCACCAGCCAAATCACGACGCTGCATCTTGCGCCCACTACCACCAGCCGGGCGAACCTCCTTGCCGAAGGCGTATCTGCTGACGATATCGTCGTCACCGGCAACTCGGTGATCGACGCACTCTTCACCACAGTGGACAAGAAGATTCCGTTCACGGATCCGAAGCTTGAGGAACTGGCAGCCAGTGGTCGCAAGATTCTCCTTGTCACCACACACCGCCGCGAAAACCAGGGTGATGCTATGCGCGGCGTGGGCCGCGCGTTGGCCCGTATTGCAGACGCCGAGCCGGACCTCGTCATCGTCCTGCCCGCCCACAAGAACCCGGTTGTCAGGGAAGCAGTGCTGCCCGCCCTCGAGGGAAAGCCGAATGTGGTGGTCACGGAGCCGCTGGCCTACGGGGAGTTCACTCGAATGCTGTCCCTGGCACACATCGTCCTCACCGACTCCGGTGGAGTCCAGGAAGAAGCCCCCAGCCTCGGCAAGCCCGTTCTGGTGATGCGTGAAAACACGGAACGTCCTGAAGCCGTTGAGGCTGGCACTGTCACTCTCATTGGTACTGACGAGGAACGAATCGTCGCCCAGGTTGATCGTCTTCTGAACGACTCCGATCATTTCGATGCCATGGCCAACGCCGTCAACCCGTACGGTGACGGTCGAGCGTCAGAACGCACAGTCGCTGCTATTGCAGAACTTCTGGGAGTCGGACAGCGGATCGACGAATTTGGTGTGACAGTTTCGGTTTAGTACGGACGGCACCTGCAACAGTTCAGTCACGAACTGTTAGCACAATTTACAATTCTTTTTGGTGCTTGAAAGTTGTCGTCAAGTCATTGAGTTTGGCGTGCCCGCACGCCATCCTTTTGCCATAGGTCCATGGTCTCATCCYACGAGCCCAAGGATCCGCTGTGGCAAAGTTCAGGTCAGAGACGTCCGTCCCACCTACGGCCAATGCCAGACATATAACGGCCAGCCTTCTGGCCGCATTTGTCTTAGTACTAGGTTTCCTGCACGCATCGACAGCCCAAGCGGCTGCACCACCTGTTTACCCCATTAGTGGCTACTTCATTTTTGGGAGTAGCAGCGATTCGGTCAACTCGCAGAAACTCTCAGACATCAAAGCAGTCGGCGGCGATACTGTCATAACATTTGGATCGCGCATAAAGCCCGCCACATTGACGGATATCCCCGCCGACTGCAAAGTCAACGGGACAAACTGCGCGGAGGCAGCAGCAGCCGGTGTAAAGGTCAATCGATACTTCACATATTCAGACAGCTCGCAATGGGGTACGCCCTCACACGTCTGTCCTCGCGATATCTCCCTCACGGGCAATGGAAAGCCGTTCACAGTACTCGTCCTGCCAAACCAGGGCAGTAGCTGCACGTCCCCTAATGGACTCTATGATGTCGTCGTCATTAGTGGCGCAACCGCAGCGGGAACTGTTGGCGTCAACGTCTCGCTGGCAAAGACGGCCACCTCCTTGGGAATGAAGTACTACGCAGGGCTGCCGATGCCGGTGGCGCGTACAGACTACGGATACCTTCCTGATGTTACATATCTTCCGGCTTTTACCCAGTTCACTGATCGCTTTCTGCGCTACCAGGCCAAGGTCG
The DNA here is from genome assembly GCF_056394745.1 of Paenarthrobacter sp. 10N417. Lineage (NCBI taxonomy): Bacteria > Bacillati > Actinomycetota > Actinomycetes > Micrococcales > Micrococcaceae > Paenarthrobacter > Paenarthrobacter sp. 10N417. The sequence continues at coordinate 26,909 of NZ_JBFTIL010000025.1, read as the reverse complement.
CAAATGTGGCCGGACTGGCCGGTTTCTACCTTTCATACGAGATGCCAGTCACCAGCGGCACGACGTTTGATCCCATCCTGAACCTCTACAAGATCCAGAACCAAGCCATTGCCCGGATACACCCCGGGCGCAGTGGAGTGGTAAGTCCTTACCTGGATGGAAGGAAGACCGGGGGCCTCACGCTCACTCAAGTCCGCGATGGGGCCGAAAAGATCGGTATGACGGCCGGCAACAATAAGCTTGCAATTGCTATTCAAGATGGGATGGGCACGGGGAAATCGGGTGCATTCTTCGGAAACGAAGCGAACAACCCGGTAGATCAGTTCAATGCATCAATTGTCGGCACCGGGACGTGGGGAAGTAAGTATCAAGCCCCTGTCCGCGACTATTTTGCAGCCGCCGCGGAGGGCATTGATGGCACAGGAGCTGAACTGTGGGCGAATCTCGAGGGTATGGCGCCTTTAACGTCCCAGAATCCCTGCGAAAGCAACTCGCGGGGTCAAACCACCAAGTCAAGAGTAGACAGGCAACTTCAACAGTTGGGAAACTCGCCCACGAGAGTTATCTCCTACATGTGGGACGGCTATTACACGTGCACCGGTGCTTGGTCTCCTCTGGCTGAACGGTTGAAGGCCGGCAACATGACTCCAGTAATCACTGATTCGATCTTCTATGGCAATGGGGACGTCCTGGTCACCGGGCAGAATCTAAGTGGAGGAATCGTCTACGTGAAATGGACTGACACGTCAGGCCGGACCTACGAAAAGACCGTTAGCGCTTCCGCCTACAACCCCGACTACGGCAGGCAACTTGGCATCAATCCACGACTCGAGTCAGTCACAGCCACGCTCGGCAGCACCTCCCTGGGCGTTGGCAAGTACTACATGATCGATGTCGTAAACGGCGCAGGCGCCAAGAACGACGCCTTCTATTCAGATCGCGGCTAGAGTTCCGCTGTAGACAAACGAGGCCTTCTGCCCGTGGGCAGAAGGCCTCGTTCTGTCATCAAGTGACTTACTATCGGGCGGAAATACCGCTCCCAGCACCCCATGGGGACGTGGAAACAGTCACCAAGGAATTTACGTTTTCCAGAGAACCAACCCACTCCAAGCTGCTGATCTCGGCGGAGGGGAATGAAGCGGGGCGGACCTTCAGAGACTTGGAAGCTGGAAGGATAGCGAACGACACCTCCGGGGTGTTCTGGTTCTTGGGGACGTGGACCCGCAGATTGCGTGTAACGGGCGAGGTCTTCAAGACCTCTGTGTAGGCGACAGATCCGCCCACACTTACCGTCAGTTTGTACAACCCAGCTGACTCTTCGCTAACGCTGTGCGCCACCGTTGCTATCAGATCTGTGCCCTTGCCCTTGATCCGTTCGTGGGTTACCAGCACGGACCTCCGGTCATGTCCCAGCATCCAACTGACCTCTGGCTCGACAATATCGACGTCGCTAACAATTTGCTGAACGCTGGAACTGGTTGCTTCGCTGGCAAAGATGCGCTCCAGCAATCCTTCAAATCTCATTTCAGCATTGAGCGGCCCCAGGACCGCTGTACGTGCTGCAGCCAGAATTCTCGTTGTACTTGCATTCGAGGAGGCCAATCTGGCGAGCTTCATGGCCAGTTCGCCCCTCTCCCGAACGGACACTGAGGCGATCCCTGCTGGACATATGTTCATTGTGCCGACTCCGCGGGGCACCACCACCAGAGAACCTGAAGCCATGGCAAACGGCAAGGCTTCAGACGGCAGCGGACCTGGAATGCTGGCATCGAACGGGGCCACAACAACGGTGGACTTCAAGGCAGCCGCCAGCAGCCCAAGGTCGTTGAATTCCGAAGGTGATTCCTCAATGAACAGCTCCAGCGAAGGCCAGTCGGCCAAGTCCCGGAAGGCTGCGGCTTGTTTGTTGAAATGAAGTCTCCGCTTTCCGGCAACTACAACGCGCTGCTGACGTTCGCGAACCCGTTCCGTAGCAATCCGGAACGAATGATCTACCAGATACGGCAGGTGCTCCACGGATTCGAAGCCGTCACTGACGAGTCCAGCGGCCACAGTTTCGTTCAAGACGCCAAAGTAGTCCACCCTGGAAGCCAAGCGCTTAACCTTCTCACCGCCTTTGGCATGTTCAGCACCAATTACCGCAAGCCGAACGCCAGCCGCGAGTAACTCATCCCTACCCGCCTGAGTGATCCCGCAATCCAGCCCCGAAATAACAAGCAGTTCAGGAAGCTCCTTGACGGACTGAATGAACTTAGCGGCGTTGACCACAAATTTGAACTCGTTGTTGGGGTCGGGTACAAGGACACTCTTATATTGGGCAAGGTCAAGGGCTACTACGTTGTGTCCCAACGTTTGCAGCGCTCTCATGGCCACCGATGAAGTGGAAGTAACTCTTCGGAATCCCACGCCGAGCACGGCAATTGAGCGGGCGTTCGTCGTGGCCTTCACCTCAATGCGCTCCTGCGGAACGGCAACTTCGGTGGAACGAATTGGTTCGGCTCGCTCGCGACCGGCATCCACAGCATCAAATTGGGTGAACCAGAGACTGCGTTCAGTGGCATCCAGATCCTGCCACGAATCATCAGACAGTACCGATTCCAACGCCATGACGCGAGCCGCTGCGGAGTAGTTCCTGAGGAAGCGATCGTGCGTTGAACGGCTCAGTTCTTCCAGTGAAGAAGACGCAAGCAAAGACTGAATGGTGCTGTCCAGTTGCGTGATCGAATCGACGCAGACGATCTCAGGGAAGGAGGCCAGGTCCTCGGCGTCCGGGACAACGGAGACGATCGGAATTCCCATTGCAGCGTATTGGATTACGCGACTCGGATACTGGAAGAAACCCAACTTGTCCAAACCGTCAAACCAGGTTTCGAGACCTTGATGGTCCCGGAAGTACTGCGGAATATTGATCGCGAGCCCAGTTCTGGCACCGGCTTCGACCACTTCCTCGTCGCTGTCCAGGAACCCACCGCCGATTCGGTAGTAGTCGCGTCCGACGTTGCCATGAATCCGGATACTTGAGGTAAGTGAACCTAAGTCGAAATACCTGGTCCGGCGAACTTCGTCGTGGACGTTGCCCAGGAACATTGCATCTGATTCCCGTGGCTGCGAGCCAAACACGTAAGGGAACGCAGTTTGGTCTGTCCAGAACGGGAAGTTGATGCCCGTGGGACGCCCAAACATGGACTCGTAGAAATCCAAGACCCTGGCCGTACCACAGTGGAGTACTACGTCGTAGCTTTCCACAACTGGCCCATAGGAGAGATCCCAAAGGACCGGGTCATCAGAAAGCCAAGCCACCAGACGTGCGCCGGTGCGTTTAGCCCGCTCGAGCAGCGGCATCGGAAGGCTGGCCGGCCTGAACACGAAAATCACGTCAGGACGAAAATCGATGACCTTATCCAACGTTGAGTTCAGGACGTGCAACTGGGCAGGGCCGGTCGCAAACTTGTACCCGTGGCCGACCTTCCCTGTGTTCAGAACCGTATGGCCGGCAGCCACAAGGGCGCGCTCAAGGGAGCTAGCTACGTGCGTTTCGACTATGCCATCAAACAAAGCAATTTTCATGATGTTTCCCTAAACCGTCCAGGACGGATCTGAACTGGCGGATGCCTCTCGTACATTGAACCGATCAGAAATCGTCACCAGCTCTGAAGACTCAAATACCGCACCAGGAGTCAAAGATTCGTGCACGAGGAGGGGCTTCCAATCAGCTGACATCGGCGAAATCCATGCGCCTGAGAGAACGCGGAAGCCTTCCGTATCTTCAAGCCAGCTATCGCCAATGTATGCACTGTCTGGCTTCTTGGCAGTGGCCGTGACGGCCTTACCTGTAACTCGGGACTCGGCGTCGTGAAGTGTATAGAGACGCAGGTCGCTGACGTAGTTAGGCGCATAGTCAAAGGCCTCAGAGAACACGGTTACGAACGGGGAATCCAGCTGAAAACTCTCGATGTCCTGAAGGGTTCGCAGGATGGTGGTGGTTTCAGACATGCCTCTGCGCTTCAATGCTGAACGAATTTCACTGTCGTCAGGTCCGACGCGGCAGACAACCACAACATTTTCCAACTCGATCGTCTGTTCTTTTGCCTGGGCGATGAGGCGGTCCAAGGACGACACGGAGGACGCCACAAGCACGGCCGTAACGCCATCGTGGGGAATCTTCCACTCAAGCCCGGCCATGGAATAGATCCGCTGCATCCGTTGGGCATACGTGTGCTGCTGTAGGGTACGACGCCAGGCCTTGTGCGTGGCGCGTTCCCGGAAGTCATGATCGCCGACGAGACGCCCAAGAACTTCCTTTGCCTCGGACTGCGTCCGCACAGTGAAAACTTCGTCAGCCGCGTAAGCACCTGAAATAGCCTCTGATTCAACGCTGACAACAGCTGTCTTGCTGCTGCTCAGCTCGAAAATCCGCCGCGCACACATGCTCTTCGACTGCGGCACGGAATTTACGTTGAGGAAAACCTTGTGGTGACCGTATGCCCTCACCATTGCCGCATACGGCAGGGAACCGACAACGAACTGTGCGTAAGGTTCAGGAAACGCGTAGTTTGCGTCCCCGCCGAGGGCTCGTGAGTAGATCGACAAGCCAAGCTCTGCCGACGGGGGGAACAACAGATTCATTTGGTCACGGCGTTCCGGGAACTTGTGCGCAAAATACTGCCCTGCGAAGGCCACGTTTCCCACATTGGACTGTGAGTCACGTAGCGGCTTGTGGATACGCGGTTGTGCAGCAAAGGGAAGGGTTGCCACGTTGTCATGACCAGCCGCTGCCGCGTAGTCCTTGATCAAGGACTCTTCGGACGTGAGGATCACGTCGAATTCCTTGGCCGCAGGGAGAAATTCTTCGAAGTGGGGTGGGTCCTCCTTGTTCCAGAAGACGGTGGGTATTCCTTGTTGCCTGCATGCTTGGATCAGTGAATAGAATGCCGTCTTGGGACCGCCCGGGCCGGTAATCTGATAGGCCCAATCTCCATCATTTCCACTCCAAGCAGACTCAACAAACAGGACATCCGGACGAAGTCGCTCCAGCGCCTCTGCATAGTCCCTTGTAGAGATCGGCCACAGTCGCGCTTCAGGGGCGAAACACTGGGTCGAGAATTCGTCCAGGACCACTCCAACGGAAGGAAGGTCCCGGGTGGCGTCAGGCAGGGCATAGGAAATCTCCAGCCCAAACGAATTATTCACCAGGTTGAACAAGCCAAGGTGGACGTCGCTCGAGTTCATCGCTTTCACGTTCCAATCAATTCTGCGCGGTTGTACGACTTCGACATGTTCTTTACGTAGAGTCGAGGATGAGCCTCGAGGAACGCCTGGACCGCAGGCCGAACATCGATCGCGGACGAGTCGACGATAACCAGAGGCGTTTTAGGCCGGAGCCAATTGAAATACAACGCCGGGATGTTGTCCGTTAGCACCGTGGCTGAGGCAATAGCCCCGAAGTCGATAACGACCATGTCAGCCGAGTGCGCTGTCACTCCGGAGAGGGAAGCAGCCGGAACGGGGCTTGCGGGCAAGAGATGACAACTTGCGCTCGCGTCTTCTTGGGCTGCACCCAAAACCGCGCGGAAGGCAGCAATCTCCTCGTCGGACCCCACCAATCCTGCTGCCAGGGAAGGTCGTGGTTGGAGATGCGTCAGGCAGTTCGCGACCCATGCAGTTGAGATGCCGGAACCGATATGCACCACCGTTGCCGGCAAATGATGACCGATTGACTCAAATATTCCGCTCGCCGCGGCAACCGAAATGTTTCGGCTCTGTACATGTCGGGTCATTGCCACCCAGTCCCGAATCTGCTCCAAATGGGTGAACGACTCGGTGTTGGCAACGTGTTTAGTATGGTTGCCAACGGATACCAGCTTGGCTACGTCCGTTTCATTTAGGCGAACACTCTTGTCGATCGAATCCGCCGACTTTGCAATATTGGATATAGCACGAGTTTGCTCAGTAGTCTTTTGCGTGTTCTGACGCACGGCTACCAGGGAACGGCGAACGGTGTATGTGCCCTCGAAGAGAACCGGGACAGCCGCTGCCAATCCGATGACAACAAGGAAAATCCCCAAGTTCGCGGATTCCAAATACGAGATAAGGCCACCAGCGAAGATGAGGGCGCCGATTATCAATCCAAGAATCCCTCGGGGCGTTCGAAGGAATCTGGTCAGCGGTGAGTCATTTTTGAGTCTTAACATTCTACAATGCTCCGTGAAGTCGTTTCGTGCATCGAAGTTCTTTGGGAATTATTTAGTTTTCTTTGCACCGTTCTCCGTCCGGCTGGGGCTGTCCCGTTCGACTACCACAGAGGTATTCGAACGGGACACCGGACGTCATCAGGCATAGTTGGGAGGGGCTATTCGCGAACTCGCCGCCCCCGCTGTGTTGCGGCATCCAGGCCATCGAAACTCGGCGGGGCAAAGCCAAGTCCCTTCAGTCCTGTCGCCCAGTCATCTTTCGCAGCAACGTTTAGAACATCTGTTATGAGTGCCTTGGGGGGAGCAGCGTGTCCTTCGCCCCAGTCATCACCCATGAGTTCAAAGACGGCATTGCTATAGTGCAAATTCTCAACAAACGGGTTCCTGTGACGTTCGATATGGAATTTATCGGTGCTGTTCTGCATGTAGGCAACAGTGTTCTCTACGGGTTTGCTGTAAACCTTCACGAGGTCAGTCGTGACACTATGCGGAAGTCTTTCCATGGCGTCACTTCCGCTGACCTCAAAACAGGTCTCGGCGTAGTTAGCAACGGGGATGGGCTCATATTTAGCAATGTCCGTCTGTGGATTTGCAACGATTGCAAGTGAGCCCGGGAATTGCGAGGAATAGTAAAGAGAAGCAAATCCCCCGCCCGATGTGCCGAAAAAGACGAGCTTTTCGCTGCCAAAGGACGAAACGATCTTGGCGATGATGTCTTGGAGAATCTGCTGCAGTCTTTGCTTGGAGTTACCCGCATACCAGCCAAGGTTCATTGTAGGGCTGATGATCAAGCTGGGATCAGAAATAAAAATCCGGTTGACATCAACTTCCCTGGAAACGCCCAGACCAGCAATCATGGGTAGCCGATACTCTGGACGTACGGCGCCGTGCAGAAAAACGGCAGTCGTCTTGTGCCCGCGATTTTGGACCAGGACGTCAATAGGAAGCCCCCCATGATCGATCACATGGTATCCCCCCTTGATTTCCCGGGCGCTCAGGAATGCGCCAATCGAGGGATAGCCTGTGATCGCATGAACCTTGGGATCAATATTTCTTGCGCGGGTCATTCTCAACTCTCATGTCTTTGCTCGCTGAGGCGGCAAGCACCTACAGGTCTGGGAACCTAGACAGCGATAACCGCTGGCGTGGTTTCAAGATTCAGCGCACCGCGCGTGTCAATGACAATCTTGCCGGACAGCAGCTCAGGGTCGACCGCTTTGACGTCATCGTGGTCAACCAGAACGACTACTACATCCGAGCGCTGGATGGAATCTTCGATCGAAACGAGCTCCACGTTACTGAGGTCGACCAGCTGCTTGGGGAGTTCCTCCACGTGCGGTTCAGCAACGTTGATACGGCGATCCTGCAAAGCGTCGGCGAGGTGTGCTGCGATCTCGATGGCGGGTGATTCGCGGAGGTCGTCGATGTTGGCCTTGAAGGCGAGTCCGAGAACTGAAACCTCTGCCGTGGCGGGCAGCGTCTCTAAAGCGGAAACGACCTTCTGGAAAACCCACTCAGGCTTTGCATCGTTGACTTCACGCGCAGTGCGGATCAGGCGGGATTCCTCGGGGGCTGCTGCAACAATGAACCACGGGTCGACAGCGATGCAGTGGCCGCCGACGCCGGGGCCCGGCTGCAGGATGTTAACGCGGGGGTGGTGGTTGGCCAGGCGGATCAGTTCCCAGACGTCAATTCCCAGCTTGTCGCTGATGACTGAAAGCTCGTTCGCGAAAGCAATGTTGACGTCGCGGTAGGAATTCTCCACCAGCTTGGCCATCTCGGCGGTGACGGCGTCCGTGGTCAGGATTTCACCCTGGCAGAACACGGCATAGAGGTCTTTCGCCTTCTCCGCGGCCTCGGCAGTGATACCGCCAACAATCCTGTCATTGGTGACGAGTTCGATCATGACGCGTCCCGGAAGGACACGCTCAGGGCAGTGGGCCACGAGGATGGCAGGTTTCGAGTCGGAACCATCAAGGCTGAGGTCCGGCCGGAGGTTCAAGATGTACTGGGCCATGTGCTCTGTAGCGCCGGGAGGCGATGTGGACTCAAGGATCAGGAGTTCACCGCCCTGCAGCTGCGGTGCAATGGCCCGGGCCGCGGCTTCGATGTAGCTCAAGTCTGCGGAGCGGTCTTCCTTGAACGGTGTGGGGACGGCAACGATGTAGGCGTCAGCCTGCGGAGTGGAAGTACTCGCGCTCAAGTGGCCCTGGCTTACGGCACCGGACACATGGACTCCGAGGTCCGGTTCAACGAACGGAACCTGGCCTGCGTTCACTGCGTCAACCGTGCGCTGGTTGACGTCTACGCCGATGACCTCGAGGCCGTTGGTGGCCAAGATGGCGGCGGTTGGGAGGCCTATGTATCCAAGGCCGATTACTGCTACCCGTTTGATGGTGTTCAAAATGTTCCCCTTTTTTATTTACAAATCTTGAGTCTGAGCTAAAGCGTGACGTGTTCGGTGGGATTACCCCAGAACCGGACTTCTCCTGAGGCGAGGAGCTCGTCGTCGGAGGCGTTCCAGGTGTGTCCCGATCCGCTCCTGAGTTGGTAGTAGTTGTATCGGTCAGAGGAATAGATCTTTCCGCCTGCTTGGGTCACTGCGTTCAAGAAGGCAGTGTCTTCGCCACGGCTTCTGTCCTCGAATGGATGCTCTTCAAAGACGGATCGTTTCGCCATAATGGTGGGTCCCATGACCAGGTGGCTGAACCTGTGCTCCATGTGTCCAAAACGGTACACAGCAGCATTCCTGCTCGAAATGAACATGAAGTGCGCGAGCTTGCCCACTACGTCCGCCCCCGAGTACCGCAGTGCATTGACTTGGTCCCGTAGGTAGTCAGGACCGTAGTAGTCGTCGTCATCCATCTTGGTGAGTACCGCACCACTGGATTCGGCAACGCACCTGTTCAGGCAGGCTCCCAGGCTCAGCGATTCCGGCTCTTCAAGCAACGTCAATTGAGTCACGTTGTACTTCTTGCTAAGCCTCCGGATGGTGGAAGCACTGGCTTTGAATCCGTGTGTCAGCAACACGAGCTCAACGTCCACTCCCCGCTGGGAGCCGACTGTCTTGAAGATGTGCTCCAGTTGGTGTGGCCGAATGGTGGAAACCAGGGCAGTTACGGTTTCCGGCTGAACGGGCTTTTGACGTGCGGGCAGCACCAGCCGTACAACTTCCTCAGCCCTGTGCGCGTACGTATGCTCAGCCCAGATACGTCGTTGGGCCAAGTGCACGGCGCGATCATTGAGTTCGGGGCTGCGTATTAGCGCCTTGATGACGTCCGCTGCCTGTGCCGCACTTGCAACGCTGTGGATTTCGTTGTCAGGGAAAAAACGTGGCAGTGCAGGGCTGGGCGTCGTTACTACCGGTGTTCCGGAGGCCGTAATCTCAAAGATCCGACGCGCACACATGCTCGGTGAGTCCACTACGGAGTTGACGTTCAGGAAGACCTTGTACGCCTTGTACGCGGTGAGCATCTGGTCATAGTTGAGCGAACCTACTACATGAGCGTCATAGGGTGCAGGGAACTGATATTCGGGATCTCCGCCCAACTGACGGGAGAAGATCTCAAGACCGTTCTTGAAAGTGGACGAACCGGTGATTGCGCCGTCCAAAAGGACCTGCAGTTGTTCCCGGCGTTCCGGATACTTATGCGCAAAGTACATTCCCGCAAACGCCACATCCCGGGAATGCCTGCCGGTCGCTGGCCTGACCGGGTTGTGGATAGCAGGCTGGGCTGCAAAGGGGAGGACCCCGATCCGGTCGTGACCAAGGGCCGCACGATAGTCCGGAAGCTTGTTCTCATCCGACGTGAAGACGACGTCGAATTCGCGCGCGGCGGGAAGGAAGTCCTCAAAGTGCGGAGGGTCTTCCTTATTCCAGAAGACGGTAGGAATACCTTGCGTGCGGCACCACTGCATCAGATCCAGGAAGTCTTGTCGCGGCCCGTTGCTGCCTGTGAGCTGGTATTGCCACGAGCCGGAGTTGCCGTTCCATGCGGACTCGACAAACACGAAGTCCACGCGCTGTTCTTGCAATTGTTGGAGCCAGTTGTCCTTCTCGAGGAAAAGTACGTTCCACTCGTAAGAAAACGAACGAGCAGAAAAATCGTCGAGGATGACAGCAACTGTGAGATCGCTGCGGCGGGGAGGGACGGCCGGGTAGTCAAAGGCGCCGAAGGACAAAGAGCGTCCGTCCTTGGCACGGAGCACGGTGGCCCGAGCACTGCGAACAGAGCTCGCTGTAGCGGTCCTGTGCCGCCGATACCACTTTCGCAGCTGGGGCAGGCCCCCTTGGCGAAAGTGCCATGCTGCCGTACGCACATCTGATACGTACCGCATTACGCCCTGCTCCTGCGCATCTTGCTACGAGTCAGAACTTCCGTCATTTGTAGATTGGCGCGCGCTTCATCGCGGACACGTGCAGCCGTGATGTTGTTTCCCTTGGCCAAATTCCCGGTGAAGTCCTGGTAGGCGCGAACAGTTTCTTCAGGATCGCCATCCATGATCAGGTGTCCCTTGTCCAGCCAGAGGACCCGGCTGCACATCTTGGTGATGGTGTCCAGGGAGTGGCTGACCAGGAAGACACAACCAGCCTGTTCGCGGAGTTGGTCCATGCGCCGTTTGCTTCGGTCACCAAACTGGGCGTCACCAGTGTTCAGGGCTTCGTCCACCAAAAGAATCTCGGGGTCGATGCTCGCGGCGATTGCGAAACGCAGCCTGGAGGCCATCCCCGATGAATATGACTTCATGGGCAGGTAAATGGAATCCTCCAGCCCACAGAGTTCAACGATGCTGTGGAACTTGGCCTCGACTTCCTGCCGGCTCATGCCCATGGCAAGGCAGCCAAGGACTACATTTTGGTGGCCGGACAAGTCAGGCATCAGCGCAGCATTTACGCCGAGCATGATCGGTGTGCTTGAAGCGAAAATCGCTCCGGATGTGGGGCGCATTTGGCCGCTGATGAGTTTCATCAGTGTGCTCTTGCCGGAGCCGTTGCGGCCGATAATTCCCACAGACTCGCCGCGTTCCACCACCAAGGACAGTTCGTAAAGCGCACGTACCGTCACGGTGTTCGGCCGACGGCCCAGACGGCTCAGGAAACTGGTGTCCCGGCGTTCTTGCGCGACGGCTTCAGAGTCGGTTGTGACCACACGGTATTCCATCGCTGCACGGTCAACCACCACACACGGATGGCCTTCAACATCCAGGACTTGCTCAGCCCCGACCATAGGACTCCTCCCCTTGCCAGAAGAAGACCATACCCACGAGAAGTGCTCCCAGGGCCCAGACGGCCAATGTGGCCCAGGACTGCCAAGTGGGTGCCTGGGCATAAAGGATGCAATTGCGAAGGATATCGATGACGTTGAACAACGGGTTCATCTTCAGAACGGCCAAAATGTCCGGGTGCTTCACAAACTTCTCGTAGGAGTAGAAGATGGCGGAGCCATACATCCACGCGCGCATGAAGAACGGCAGCAGGTGGGTGGCATCGTGGACGCGCGAAATGATCCGCGCCAGAATTAGCCCGACGCCAAGATTGAAGACTGACTGAAGCAAAAGTGCCGGGATGATCAGTAGCCATAGCCACGTGATCTTCTCGACCGGCGGGATCAGGGTGATGATCAAAAGCATCGCAATGATCAGCGGCACGTTGGACATCATTTCCCGGATGTTCATGCCGATCGGCAAAGTCGCCCGCGGAAAGTTGAAAGCCTGGACCACGGACTTATTGCTGTGGATGGATCGGGCACCGCTTGTAATGGCGCCCGATGTGCCTTGGAATATGAAGATTCCAATCACCAGATAGCCAACGTAATTCTCAATGCCGCCGCTGGTCTGGAGCAGAATGCCGAAAATAACGTAGTACGTCAGGCCATTGAAGATCGGGTTGAGCAGCAACCATGCACTGCCTAAGCGGTCCCGTCGTGTACCACTCTGCACCCTGGCGCGGGCGTCGTAGAAAATGAACTCACGGAAGTCCCACAGCTGAACCAGGTAGTCCAGAAAACCCGGGCGCGCACCAACGCGCGTCAGGCGGCGCATGTCCACAGCCAGTGGTTGTACCAGTGCTGGCTCGGGCAGTAGTGCTTTCTTCGCCGACATCAGCTGACCCTCCTTACGTTGTTAGACGCCCAAATTTTCATAAGCCCGGATGTATGCCTGGGCATTTGCCTGCCACGTCCTCGTGGCCAATACTTCTTGCCTGCCAGCGGCGCCAAGCCGCTTCCGTAAACCTTCATCATCAAGCAATTCGTACAACACCTCAGCCAGTCCCCCCGGATCTTCAGCGTTCGCCACTCTGCCGTTTACGCCGTCGTGCACTATCTCCCGCAAGGCCTCCAGCTTGCTGGCCACCACAGGCCGGCCGGAGGCCAGGGCCTCCACAGGTTTGAGCGGCGTCACGGCCCGGGTAACAGCCAGGTCCTTGCGTGGAACCACAAAAATGTCCAGCGCCAAGTGGTACAGGCGAGCCTGCTCCGAAGGGACACGCCCTGTGAAGATGGTCCGTTCAGATAGTCCCAAGCGCCGGACTTGGTCCTGAAGCGCGGGCGCAGCGGTGCCGTCCCCGACCAAAACCAGCTTCAACTGTGGCAGTCGTGGCGCAAGCAGCGCAAATGCTGTGACCAGATCGTCAAGGCCCTCGTAGTCGACAAGGCTGCTTACTGTCCCGATGTAAAGCCCGTTCGGGTCCAGTCCCAGAGCCAGCCGCGCCTCGCGGTGATCGAGCGGTTCTTCCAGGTAAGCGCCGCCCACGGCATTGGGGCAGATCAGGATTTTGCTGTCCGGGATGCCCATGGCCACGATGTTGTTTTTCATGGATTCACCGAGAGTGACCACAAGGTCCGCGCTCTGCATGACGTCGGCTTCCCGTTCGGTAAAGAGCTTGTACCGTTCACTCCGGCGAGCTTCCTCGCCACGCGTTGACGCCCACGTGTCGGCCAATTGCCCGCGGACTTCATAGGCCCACGGGACATCCAAGGCGTTTGCGACTTCCCGGGCTACCAGCCCGTTGACGAAGTGCGTGGTGGTATGCAGGACCGCCGGCCTGAAATCGCGGGCGAGGGACAAAATGCCTTCAGCCTGCTGCTGTAAGCGACCGTTCATGGACGGCTTCATACGCGGCGGCAGGAGACGTTCGTAGCGCACCCCGTCAACAACGTCATGCTGCCGCGCTGTCAACGCGCCGATCTGCACGGGGTAACCCAGTCGGGTTAGAGCGAGGGCTTCCCAACCGGCGTCCTGTTGGGCGGTCAGGATGGAATGGCTGCGCCGGGCGTAGCCGCTGCCGGTATGCGGCACTGAGTTCGTCAGAAGGTGCAGGACCCTACGGGGTTGCGGTTTTACTGCGGATGCCGTCAGCGATGGACGCCACCCCTGGAAGACGCGGACTTCGGACTCAAGCCGCTGCCGCTGTTTTGCCATGCCGCCCCGCTCGCCAGCGAGGACGACGACGGCGCCACTCATGTCGCCGTCGTACCACTTGCGTCTGGCGACGGTCGCTGGAGTCTGGCTGGCGCCGGAAGCCAGCTCCAGGAAGACAGCAGCCCATTCGGGTTGCTCGGCAGCGACGGCCACTTCTGCAGCCTTGCGGGCAGGGTCGCCAGCAACGCCGGCAGCGATGGCGCGCTCAAACCGACGGGTGAGCCCTGCGGTATCCCCGGCGGCGTGGCTGGCCAGCAGGAAGAGGGGACGGGCGGAATCGGGCGCAAGTTTGGCCACGAAACGAGCCAGCGGCCTGACGATCCTGGACGGCAGCCGGCGAAGAACCTGGAGGAACAAGACAAAGGGCGACTCAGTGAGGTGCTCTGACACGGTTCCTGCAGTCAGGGCAAGGTTCTTAAGGAGTTGGATCATGCAGTCCCCCGGGCATCGGCTGACTCCGGATTGATCGCTGACTCCGGATTAACCAAGGAGGTTATCGAGTCCATGTATCGCAGGGCCAGCTGGGCATAGTCAGCGTTGTCCCGGACCCATTCGCGTCCGCTGCTGCCTGAGGCAAGACGGCTTCGGTCCTTGGAAAGCTCGCGCCACAGCTGTGCCACTGCTTCGGCGTTGGCCGCGACGACATCGCCTCCGCCGGCTTCAATGATGATGCGTTCCGCTTCGCCTCGAACCACCGCAGTGACGTGTCTGCCAATGGCCAGAACCTCGTAGGTCTTGGACGGGACAGTGGTCTCGAACGACTTCCAATCATCGCGGAGGGAAACGATGCATGTATCGGCCTCACGGTATTTGTCCATGACGGCTTGACCCTGCAGTGAAGGGAAGAAAGTCACGGGTGCGTTGAGCTCGTGGGCCAATTTCACCAGTTGCGGCCGACTGGTCCCGTGACCCACCAGTGTGAGGTGGAATCCCTCGCCCAGCAGCGCACTTGCCCGGATGAGGATGTCCAGGCGCTGGCTTTTGCCATGATTTCCGAGGTACACGGCATGAAAGACGTCCCGTTCCAAGGCCGGGGGCTCCAGGAAAGGCATGGCGTTCAAATCAAGGCCGTTGCTCACGGTGACCACGTTCTTGATGCCGCGGTCCCGCAGCGTCTCGGCAAAGCCGTCGGTGACGGTGACAACCAGGTCCGCCCGCTGCTGGACAAACTCGACCACGCGCTCCACCAGGCTCTTGACGCTGCCTTGCACGATTCGCGCGTCGCGGGCCAAGTCCGGCCACGCATCCCGCATCTCGACGATGAAAGGCACCTTGCGAAGCCTGGAAAGCACGTATCCAGTAGCCAGCGTCGGGAGGCTCGGAGCGGTGGCAAGAATCGCGTCGGGCTTCTTGCCGCCCAATCCTATGGGAACGGACATCACCGCGGAGAAGAGTTGATCAACGAAACGCGCCAGCGGCGACGTGCCAAGATGCCGAAGGTACGGCACGCGCCTGATGTTTTCGCCGTGCGGGCCTTCCTGGTGGGCAAAAGCGAATCCAGCCTTTCGCCGGGGCAGATCCCGCTTGCCATTGGGATAGTGCGCGACGGGAGCAACGACGTCGACGTCCCAGCCTGCCTTCCGGAATTCCCGGGTCAGAGACAGCCAACGGCGCTGCGGCGGGCTGTGCTCCGGCCAATATGAGTGGGTGAGAAGCATTAGACGCAACGGCAATGCAGTATTTACGGCAGCCGCGTCCCTGGGGAGGGAGGTATCCATGGACTACTTGCCGTTGAGGCGGGGTCCGCGGATCCCCTTTGAGCGCAAGGCACGGAAGTACGCAAGGCCCAGCAGCAGCAACACCAAGACCGTCAGGCCCTGGACAAGGGGGTTGTTCTCCGCGACAGGGGCCAGGGCCACCTTCAAGGGGCCGGTGATGTCCGCGCTGACAACGGGCGGGGCGGCGGTTTTGGTAGGAGTCGGTGTGGGCGTGGGCGTTGCTTCGGCCGTGGCCGTTGTGGTCTCTTCCGGGACTTCAGGCTCCACAAAGTAGTTCTCAATGGCAACTTCAGTGGGGACAGCAGGAGTGGGCGACGTAGCAGGAGGACTCACGGCAGGCACTTCCGCGGGCGGAGCGACGGGCTCGACGACGGGCGGCACCACGGGTGCGGGAGCTGGCTCTTCGGAGGGCTGGGCAGGTTCCGTAGGAATAGGTTCCAGAGTGGCCGGAGGCGAGGACGGCTGAATGACGGGCGGGATGATGACCGGGAACGTAGGCTCAGGCGTGGGCGATGGGTCCGCCGGCTGTTCCGTGTCTGTGCCAGGGTTGGTTACCGTGGTGGCCATGGCCGGCTGGGTACCAAAAAACCCCAGAATAGCCAGCAAGATGACCACAAGTGCGGCTTGAACACGTCTGATTCCGGTGCCCAACTTTCCCCCCGTTGATATGTCGTACAGAACGCTATGAGCGTCCGTTCCAGCGCGTCCACCTGAATGAGGGTAGGCGCGGCCRCCAACAGCAGGAGAGCAGCCCGGTTTAGTCTACCGTATGGATAACAGTCATTTGATTCCGTAGGATCGTTTGCTGATGCCGACCCCCAAGGAATTCATGACGCTCATTCGCGGAAGCCGTCCACGCATCAAAGTCCTCCTCGCGGCACTTGTGCTCGTAGCCGGAGTCGGAGGAACGGCTTTGGTTGCGCCCAGCCCCAGCATGGAGGCGGAGCGGCCGGCTCAGGATCCACAGCCCCCAGCGGCCCCGAAGCAAACTCCGGCTGCCCGGGCGCCGAAACCGGCAAGCTACCCGATTGGTGGCTATTTCGTTTTCGCCACCCCGAGCACGTCGAGGAACCTACAGAAGCTCAGCGAAATGAAGGCAGCAGGCGCCGATACCGTCATCACTTTTGGAACGCCTCTCGCGCCGGCTACCTTGGCAACGCTTCCCAAGGAGTGTGTCATCGATGGAGTGAGCTGCGCCCAGGCTGCTGCAGGAACCCTGGAGGTCAATCGCTATTTCACGTACTCCGACGGAAGCGTATGGAGCAGCCAAGCATTGAAGTGCCCTAAGGACCGCAGGATCACCAGCCAAGGCAAGGCATTCGTTGTGTTGGTCCTCCCAGCCCAAGGCAGCGGCTGCACGTCTACGAACGGGAAGTACGACGTGGTGGTTGCGGGGGGTGGCACTGCGGGCGGCATGGATCCCGCAGCTTCCCTGGCCTTGGCGGCCACGAAACTTGGCATGAAGTTCTATGCGGGCCTGCCCCTGCCGGTGAAGAGAACGGATACGCCGTACCTCCCCGATGTTTCCTATCAGGGGGCTTTGACGCAATTCACGGAGCGCTTCCTTCAGTATCAGGCTGCGGCAAATAACGTTAAGGGTCTGGCTGGCTTCTATCACAGCACAGAAATGCCCGTCACCGATGGCCACACTTTCGATCCCATCCTGGATCTGTACCGGATGCAGAACCAAGCCATCCATCGGATCTTTCCCACCCGCGGCGCAATCGTAAGCCCGTACCTAGACGCGCGGGTCAGCGCTTTCAGTATCAGCCTTACGGAGGCTCGAAACGGGATCCGAAGAATTGCCCAGACGGCCAGCGGGCTGGTTCTGAACATCGCCATCCAAGACGGCATGGGAACCGGCAAGGGTGGAGCGTTTCAGTCGAACGAAGCGAACTCGGCAGTGGACCGCTATGCCGAGAGCATCGTGGGCAAGGGCTCGTGGAGCAGCAAGTACGTGGCACCCATTCGGGACTACTTCCTGGCAGCTGCTGCGGGCATTTCCGGAACGGGCGCCGTCCTGTGGGCAAACTTGGAGGGCATGGCTCCGGCCACAGCCTCCAACCCGTGCGGTGACAGTCTCCGCGGCCAAAGCTCCAAAGCGAGGATAGACAGGCAACTGCAACAGCTTGCCAACGCGCAGAAGATCATTTCCTTCATGTGGGATTCGTATTACACCTGCGTTGGTACGGGCGTTCCCCTCAAGGCCCAAGTGGAGTCCGGAATTGCAACGCCCATTATTACCGACGCGACTTTTGACGCATCCACCGGCCAAGTGCGGATAACAGGCTTCAATCTTTCAGGTGGTAACGCCCAGGTGAAGTGGACCACTAAAGGCGGACAACGCCTTGTGAAAACCGTGAAGCCCACAAGTACGAATACAGCCTACGGAGTGCAGACCGGCATGAACCCGGAACTGGAAATGGTCCTCGTGAACGTGGGCAAAACAACCCTGGCTGCCGGTCGGTACTACACGGTCAATGTCACCAATCAATGGGGCAAGGAAAACGACGACTTCTATTCGCAACGCGTCTACACGGAGCAGGCTTCGCGGGGCACCAAAGGCTAGCTCCGGACATGGCGTGTTTGTCCATTTGTTAGAATCGACTCTGCTGCTGCCAACTCTAGGAATACATGACGCACCCCATTGATACCGAAGCCGTTGCGACAGACTCGCGTCCGCGACGTCAAAAGAGCTCCAAAAAGACGGCTCGAAACGTCCTCCTCGGCTTCGCGGCAGCAGTGGTGATCATAGGCGTGGTCTGTGGTCTGTACGTCTATAACCTGGCCCAGACTTTCAACAACGGCACCACCAAGATCGAGAATGCTTTCCCGGACGAGGCCACACGACCCACTAAGAACGTCACGGGTGCCATGAACATCCTTGTCATGGGCAAGGACAAGAACGCGGACAGGTCAGTGGACACGGATGACTCCGCCCCGACAGACCAGCGGACCGACACTCTTATCTGGGTCCACGTCCCGGCGGACCGCAAGAACGTCTTCGCAGTTTCCATCATGCGTGACACTTGGGTGAACATTCCTGGGCATGGCGAGGCGAAAATCAACGCCGCAATGGCCCAAGGCGGGGTTGCTTTGACTGTCCAGACTGTGGAGTCGCTCTTTCAGCAGCGCATCGACCACGTAGCGATGGTGGACTTCGAGGGCTTCAAGGGACTTACTGACGCCTTGGGTGGCGTGGAAGTCAACATTAAGCAAGGATTCACCCCCAGCGTGCTGAAGGGCAAAGTCACCTTCCAGGCGGGCAAGAACATGCTCGACGGCGAGAAGGCGCTGGCCTTCGTACGTGAGCGCAAGTCCTTCCCTGATTCCGATTACACGCGCGTCAAGAACCAGCAGCTTTTCCTCAAGGCCGTCATCAGCAAGACGATCTCCCGGGATACCCTCACCAACCCGGTCAAGGTTAACAACATGGTGGATGCGATCTCCCCGTATGTCAGTGTTGACAAGGACTTTGATGCCGCCACGATCGGTGGGCTGGCATTGCAGTTCAAGGACCTTCGCGAGAAGGACACCGTGATGTTCACCCTGCCTAACCTTGGCGTCGGCACTTCGACGGACGGCCAGTCGATCGTGTTGGCGGACAATGCCGCCATTTCGGAGATTGCCACGGCCATTGGACAGGACAACCTGGCCGCTTATGTCACCGCCAAGGGTTTGGGGAACTAGGCGTCCCATCCCGAGGGCAATCGCGGGGTTGGTGTGCTGATCAGATGAAGAACCTGTTCTTCCACGTCATTTGATCCAGCTTGTGGCACCACGCGGCCCGTTCGTGCCCAGAGGACGCTAAGTCCAACTGGCCCTCCAATTCTGCAATGTCCAACACATTCTGGTCACTCCTGTATATGAAATCGTCCCGTGGATGGACGGAGCTTCGCTCAGTCTGTGCAACCGTGTAAGCATGCACTGAAGGACGCGTCCAGAAGATGCCTTTGCCGACGATGCGGGCCGGGACCCCGGCTGCCGTTGAGTTGGACGGGATGCTTTTGGTGACCAGCGCCCGGGCTGCGAGGATACTGCCCGAACCTACCCTTGCGCCTTTGAGCAGCAAGGTGTCCTCGCCGAGCCACACGTGGTCACCAACCCATATGGAAGCGCTGGGATTGATTCGCTGGTGGGTCAGCGTGGAAAAGACGAGATGTGGATCGGCCGTGCGGAGGGCAACACGGGATGCAAACATGCCATCGCTTCCAATGATGACGTGTTTGCGTTCCGTTGGCAGAAAATGGGCCTCCGCCGTGAATGATGCATCCGGGCCGAGATAGAACACAGATTCTTCAAAAACAGTGGCAATCAGCCGCAAGTATCGTTCTGAGCGGCGTAAGTGGATGACTGCCCCGTCGCCTAGAAACCGAAGCCTTGAATTTCGCAACTTGACGCCGTCCTCCACGAACAGCACGTTTCCCGTCCCAGCAAACTCCACCGAGGAGCGGAGAAACTCCGATTCGGGCGTCTGATTCAAATGAACAACGTTGTCCGTGATGGTGGAGACATCCGCGTAGGAGCGAATAATTTGGGGTTGAACCAGTCTTCCGGAGCCAGCCACGGAGTCGCTATCCGACGTTTACGGGCACATCATGCGAGGCCTGCGCCTCATCCACAATGGCAACAACGGTGGCGGGCTTCCAGTCCACTGCTCCAAATGTCTCCCCCGCCTCGTCAGCCGAGTCGGCATCATGAATCACGATCAACAGATGTTCGGCTTTAGCGGCGATGACGAATCTCAAGGCAAGTAGGTCCGCCATGGCCCAGCCATCCAGAGGCTCCACGACGGCAACATGCGAAGCCTTATGCTCGCCACGGTCAAAGGTCTCGCCGGAAACATCGATTTCGGCATCGCTCACGAAGTGGACTTCCATCGTGTCGCCGTCGATGTCTGCTCCATAACTGCGATACCGAAAACGGGCGAAATGGTCACCGTCCAGGACCACATACGTCTGTGGATGCTTCGCGTGGAGACTCAGAGCAGCCGCACTCATTGAGTGCAGGACTTCCTGCTTCGAATCCTGCATCAAAGGCCCGGGCAGAGTGCCAGTCCACTGAGTTCCATTGGCCTCGATGGCTACAACCGCTGAAAGTTGCTGAATCGGATCGTAGGCAGGATAGAGCTGCTGCTTTTCCGAAGTGAACTTCAGGAAGTCATAGGAATGTTCGGACATCGACTGCAGGAACCTGGTCTTGCCCAGCCAACCTTCAATGAACCAGTTGGCGCGGGCAATCTTAGAGCCGGCAGAATCTACCCGAACCTGCACTTGAATGCCGTTTTCTTGGGGGAAAGAACGTACTTCGTCGGCAGCAAAGTCCCGATGCTGCTGGCCGCCCAGGAACCCACGGATAAGCCCCAGCATGGCGGGCAACGCGGCCCTTGCCACGTCAGAGTGGACACCGTCTATGCGGTATTTCGTGAGGTTGGGGACGTCTCGAACAAGCTCAATGAGTGAGTGGTTGCTGAGTTCATCGGAGTTCGTGTAAAAATAGTCGATCCTCCGTCCCTCAGCGAAGTATTCGCGCAGGCTGTCCTCAGGCTGCTGTACATCGTGGAATGCGCGGTTCCGGAACAGGTTGTCTCGAAAGAACGGCTTGTTGAAGTAGTACGGCAAATTCATTTGCGGCACAGCCAGCAGGAGCTGGGCGGCCGGAAAGTCTTTTGCATAGTCGATGGCTATGCTGCCGCCTTTGGAAGCTCCGAAGAACAGCATCTGTGCTGGGTCGATACTGAAGCGGGTCCGCAGGTCCTCGATGGCCTGCCGAATCCGGTGGTACAAAGGCCGACCAGCGTTGTCCACCATCATGTAGGAGCCCGCGGCAAGGTAGCGGTCCTGAAAACACACCATAAGGGTGTCCTTCAGGTCGGCATCGGTAATGGCCTTGAGATAACTGACGGCGTACGAGATCCGTGAAGTTGATGGCCCGAATCCTGGGAAAGTTATGAAGAGCTTCTTGGGATTGGTGGTGTTGCCCCGGAGCGAATAGTAGGTGTCCCCGTGCTGCTCCACGCCGTACTGGTGATCGTATTTCAGCTGCTGCGGAGTCGTGAATGCACCACGACCGATCTTCAGCTCATAAGGTGCGTCAATGTCCAAGGTAAACCGCTTGGGGTCCTTTGAGGTGACGATAATGTTGCGATATTCAAGCGGGAAGCCGCGAGCCGGGGGTTCTATCTTGTTCCCATAGACCACTTCGCCGTCCTGGAGCAGCTTGAATCCCCTGCCCTTATACGCTTGCCACTTTGCAATGGTCAGTTTTGCAAAGTAGGTTCCTTGCGGCAGATTTTCGGACGCCAACCTACGAATGCTGCCTTCCATGCCCTTGGCCTTGATGAATCGCCGTGCTGGTGCGTTGGCTGGGGATGCCATCAGTTTGCGGGCGAAGCCGGTGCCGGCCTCGGAGTAGGCGGCATCTACAGCGATGCCGGTGATGGTGCGTTTGATGGCTCGGATCTTTCTCATTTAGAGACTCAGCATCCTCTCAACGATTTTGGCATTGATTCTTTGGGGATCCACTCCCTGGAAGAAGCGTTCGCGACGGGCACTGAATAGTTCATGAGGCCTGAGATAGTGCTCATGAACGATGTGGTTGATAAGGTCTGCGTGCACCTCAAAGACCGGGCCCAAGCCATCATCGCGGTAGTCCACTCGGCCTTCGTAGGGTTGCTCATGGAAGAAGTCCGCCGAGTCCCAGTGATAATAGGCAATGGGCGCGCCAATAAAGGCAGCATCAAGCACGGCCGAGCTGTAGTCGGTGAAGACCATCTCAGCTGAGGAAATGGCTTCGCGGTAGCTCAAATCAGTCCTGACAACATTCTTGGAGAACCTAAATTGGCTGGCTCTCTTTTCCACGTTTGGATGGAGTTTCACGTGGAGAGTCCGACCAGTTTCTTCGAGGAACGCCAGTAGCTCTGGATCCGAGAGGATGGCGTCGATCGCACGGAAGTACTCCGACTGGGCGAACTGTTCGGTGGACACTTGGTGCAGGTTAAATCGCCACGTTGGCATGAAGAGCAGGTGCTGTGCCTCATGTGGCGTTCTGGTCAGGGCCTCGAAGCGGGGCAGCCCTGAGTTCAAGGTTTCGACAGGGGCAAGCTTGCCCAGATAGTCGGCTTCGAGTTGGCCCGTGGCCACGAACACATCGAAGTATTTGGAGAGGATCCAGTCGGTCATGTCGTTCAGCTGGATGCCGTGCTGCAGATACACGAAGCGGGAGTTCGCGAAGGACTTGCCGCGGTATCTGATGTTGTAAATCTGGGACGAAACCACCAGGTCCGAGATGAGGAACTTCTCGTAGAACTCGGTGGTGAAGATCGGGATCAGCTTGAAGCCCTTTGCTTGCAGCCGTTCCCAGTCCGGCGATTTCGGATTCAACGCAAAGTACGCCTCCGTGAACTCCTCATGGTTCACCATGAAGTATTCATACAGGTGCTCAGCATTGTCGTCTGCCTGTAGTGGCCTATCAAAGAAGAGCAAGGTTGACGACGGACTGATGGGTCGGCTGTAGAAGTCGTAGCTGGCAGCCCGTGAATAGCCAGGCCGTAGATCTCTCGGCCGATACGACTTCTCGATGACGACGGTGTCCCCGCCGAAGTGCAATTCATAGAGGGGTGGCTGAGACCCTTCCGTGGGCTGGCCCTCCCTGAAAGACAAATATGAATCACGGTCGCTCAGCTGCTTATAGAGGTGGGTATCGGACTCCGGGTCAGACAGCCAGCGAATCCAGGACGCTTCCACCGGCTGCAATGGTTCAACGAATCGGAGCAGTTCGACCAGACGATAGGACCGGACCACGTCCCGGAGATTAGCCAAGGCAACGTGTGTCACCTTCCCAGCCCGCATCCCCCGAAGGAACAACGCAACATACCGCACCAGGTGGAGACGGACTTCCTTGGAAGCCGTTGGGATCAGTGGGACCAGCCGCATGACGTCCTGCACTATTTGCAGGCCAATGG
Source organism: Paenarthrobacter sp. 10N417 (assembly GCF_056394745.1). Lineage (NCBI taxonomy): Bacteria > Bacillati > Actinomycetota > Actinomycetes > Micrococcales > Micrococcaceae > Paenarthrobacter > Paenarthrobacter sp. 10N417. The sequence continues at coordinate 3,615 of NZ_JBFTIL010000025.1, read as the reverse complement.
CCGCTTTGGTGTCAGATGCGACTGAGAAGCCTGTAGCGAGAGGCTTTACCGTTCCGATGGACCAGTACAGACGGTAACTGAGATACAGGGCCGAGCGGTCGACGTCGCCAATTGCTTCCAACGCGTCCCTCAGCCGGCGGGTGTTGAAAATAACGCCGAATACGTCAGTATCCCGGGCGTAGCGATACGCGTCGTCGATCTTGGTCGCGGCCACGTTCTGGGAGATCACCCCCATGTACATGACTGGTTCAGCGAGATAGACCGTCCGCGGACGTAGATAATCCAACATCGTGGTCATGTAGGTAGGTGCGAGCTGATGCGACGTCCTCATGAACACCACGTATTTGGTTTCGACCATTTCGCAAAGCCGTGTGATTTCCTCCGTTGTGAGCGGTTCATCAACCTGGAGTATGGAGAACTGCGCTTCATACCGAAGCCTTGCGGCGATGAGTCTCCGGTACATCACGGACTCCCGGTCAACACCTCCGGGAGCCTCGAGGATGATGGTGACCAGGGGAATTGAGTCGGGCATGTGAGTCCTAGGGAATCGATGGCACGGAAGATCCCTTGGGCGCAGATCCCTCATGCCTACTTGTAGTTCAGATACACAGTGAGCTTGTAAGCCAGATCGTGACGCCGAATTTTCTGAAACGTGGTTTCCGGTTGGATTTAACCGCAACCACCCTCGCGCAGAATTAGGGCGTCCCGTCGCAACGTTCGCAAAGCCTCCTCCGTGACCCGGACAAAGCACTCGGCAACCGCCCCATCCCCCACAGCAATCAGCGTTCTTGCCGGCTCCTTCGGCGAGATTCCGGGCTGGGGAATTGGCCTCTCCGGCTATCCGGCCTAGGCTTCGATGGCCTCCACCATTGTGGATACTGCCGATCTTCTTCACATGGAAGTGGATCATTTCGCTGGGCCACGCGGACTCATAACGGTGGGCGTCCTGGTTCCAGTTGCACGGTCCGTAAAGCAGAGCGCTGGGCAGCGGTAGCAGCGGGGGGCTGCTTCGTGGTTTCAGGTCCATTCACCACGCCATCGATGACCATTCCTGCCACGTCCACTCCGAGATCCTGCCCGACAAGGCCCAAGAAAATCGCCTCGACTTTCGTGCGTAACGCCATGGCCGCATTCGCCGCCCAGGGCGTAAAGATCAAACGAGTGCTCCCCGACTACGGCTCTTGCTGCCCGTGCAAAGGCCTTCTGCCCCGGTCCTGACGGACAACGGTATCCGCCAAAAACGCACCAGCCCTTACCGATCCCAAACGAACGGCAAAGTTGAACACCTCAACCACATCGTCCTCAAAGAGGAGGGCCTACATCGGGCCCTTTGCTTCAGAAGCCGCACGCTGTAGCTGTTACCCGGAATTCATGGAGCATTACGACAAGAGCAGGCCCCACACCTCACTTCAAAGGGGCTCTTCACGGTTCGTGGGGAAATAGATCCCTGGGATGAGCGTCATGCTGCCGTCCGGGCGGCACTTCTCAAGAGAATAACCGATTTGTAGTTGGCAGGATTGCGATAGCCAGGGCAGTGCGTTTGATGTTCTTGATCGCCGTGTTGTTGGCCTCTACCTTGCCTGTCGTGGCCCCGGTAATGATGAGTACTTCAATCTCCTTCCACCATCTGCAGACGGTGCGGTAGAGCCTGTTGGTTTCCGGCCGTGCGGCTGCCATGACTAGCTCCTCGAGTACCTTTTTGGCGCTTCATCAGCCAGCCGCGTCACAAGGCCCACCGGGTAGCTGAGGGCGGTTGGAAATTGGTCGCAGTCGTGTAGTCCGGCCACCGCCCCGAAGTTCCGATGCCTTAAAGCTGAAGGGCTCGTGGCCCTGGTGCGAGGATGTTCTCCTGACTTGGCTCATTTCCTTAGTGCGTGATTTTTGGACCGTGGATCGCGTCGAGGATGGCTTGCTCGTCGGTGGAAATGTCGGGAGCGAATCTCTGTTTGGTGCCGTTGATGGCGATGGTCGCTGAGCGCAGGGGCCGGAGTTGTTTGACGACGTTGGCGATCGCCAGTCCGGTCCTGTTCTGGACGGTTCTGGATACTGCCAGCGCGGTGAACACGATCGTCAGGTGTGCCTCGATCGCGTCCCGGGTGCGGTGAAACATGGGCCTGGCCCGCAGGTCTGTCTTGCTCATCCGGAAGGACTGCTCGACATGCCACAGGTCGTGGTAGGAGGCGATGACTTCCGTCGCGGCCATGGCCGTTGCGGGGATGTTCGTGACGTAGCCCTTCAGGCCGGCCAGCTGCCGGGCGCGTGTCAGTGATGCCTCGTCGAGGCTGCGTTTGCCGCCGGATGTCTTCACGAACCGCGGGGTGCGGGCAGCTTTCTGTCCCTCGATGACCTCGCGGGCCCGGTTCTCCTGGGCCGTGAGGGTGGTGGCGTCGCGGACCGCTCTCTTGCGGGAGTAGGCCCACACGGCCCGCCACGAGCCGGGGTGGATGGCGGGGTCCCAGACGGGCTCGGCGCGCAGGTCGGGGTTGTTCTCCTTGGTGTGGCCGGTTCTGGGGGTGATGGTGTCGATCAGCTGACCGTCGCTGAACGCGTCGCCGTGCCAGCGGAAGTGCGAGGCCAGGTCGGTCGGGGCCTTCGTCATCCGGGAGCCGACGATGAAGCGCAGGTTCGCCTCGTCCAGTTCGCGAAGGTTGCCGGCGGAGAGCATGCCGGCGTCGGCGACGACGACCATGTCGGCCAGGCTGTGGCGGGCCTGGAACTGCTTGATGATCGGGATCATGGTCGCGGTCTCGGCCTTGTTGCCTTCGAAGCAGCCGATCTCCAGCGGGAAACCGCGCCGGTCCACGAGCAGGCCGACGACGATCTGGGGGTCGACCCTGCGCTCCTTGGAATAGCCGACCTTGCGCAGTTCGTCTTCGTTCTCGGCCTCGAAGTAGAGCGTAGTGACGTCGTAGAGCACCAGGGAGATGTCCCCGTCGGTGCTGGCGTGCTGGAAGCACCAGGTCGCGATCCGGTCGCGGTACTTGCCCGCTGCGGCCCGGCCCAGGGTGCGTTTCATGGTCGCGTAGCTGGCCGGGGACTGGCCCAGGTCCCGAAGGATTCTGCCGGCATCCAGCAGAGATGTCGGTTCCACGACCCGGGCGATCACCAGGTCCCGGAACACCTCGTCGCCGAGGCCATCGAACCCCAACGCTGTAAACACGCCGGCCAACGCATCGAACAGGACCCGCGAGTCCGTGCCGACCACCCGTCCCGGACCATCACGACCGGCTGGCGTCACCACGCCGGCCGCCTCGAACAAGCCCTGCCCGGCAGGGACAACCAGGCCCTTCACTGCAGGGGTGGGCTCAACACCGAGATCCAGGACGCCCTGGGCAGGATTATCCAGCAGCTCACGGGCGCGCTCGAGCAGCATGCCAAGCTCTGCCTCCGTATGCGCCGAGCCGACGTGCTCCACGATCCGCTGACGGCCGCGAACATACTCGGCGATCTGCACTGCCGTCGCTCCCGAGGCCGTCCGCACCCTCCTGATGAACACCACACCGGTGACACTAGAACAAAACCCCTTAGTGCGTGAAAAAGCAGCATTCCGCCAACATCACCGCAGGTCAGAGCCTCGACCCACCCCGAAGCCGCGAGCCGTGAGCCAAGTCAGGT
>NZ_JBFTIL010000024.1:0-108455 GCF_056394745.1 Paenarthrobacter sp. 10N417 | reverse complement strand
GGGGTCAGGACCTCGGACTCGTCGATGTAGTCCACGCCGAGGGACTGCAGGACCTGGGCTTCGACGAAGTGGCCGATGCGGGCCTTGGCCATGACCGGGATGGACACGGCGGCGATGATCTGATCGATCATGTCCGGATCTGACATGCGGGACACGCCACCCTGGGCGCGGATATCAGCGGGTACGCGCTCGAGTGCCATGACGGCGACGGCACCGGCGTCCTCGGCGATGCGGGCCTGCTCGACGTTAACGACGTCCATAATGACGCCGCCCTTGAGCATCTCCGCCATGCCCCGCTTAACGCGGCTGCTGCCCGTGACGCTGTTCGCGGACGAACCGGCTTCGTTGCTTACATCTGGTGTAGACACAAAAACCCCTATGGGTAGATAAACGACCTTTTCGCCGGTGGCTCGCGCAGCCACACGACCGCAGTCAGCGCACACCGGGTTTTCAGGTCAAGGTGACCAAGTACTAGTAATACTAGTCGCACGTTGCCCGGTGGCTGTACATTCATTACCGCATTCGGGGGCCAAGAAGAGGGCGACTATAGGACACCTGCACAACTGCCGCTGCTGGGCTCTGGTCACATGCCAGTTTCCTAGGCTTCGGCCATCGCTTGCTTGCGGACAGTCGCCATTCTTTGCACGATAGTGACCACACTGGCGAGGGCGAGAAGGATCAGGGTGGCGAAGAGCACCACTGCTGGAAGTCCCAGCCCTGTGAGCCCGGTGATGAGAAGCACCGAAGCTAAACGCTCTGCACGCTCGGCAATGCCAACGCTGGCTTGATAGCCCAGTGACTCGGCCTTTGCCCGCGCATAGGAAACCACCATGCCCAGTACCAGGCAAACGACGGCGGCAGTACCAATAGCCGGGTCCTCACCTTTGGTGAAGAACCAGATGGTCAACCCTGCAAAGATGGCGCCGTCCGCCAAACGGTCCAAGGTGGAATCGAGGAAGTTTCCCCAGCCGCCGCTTCGGCCTTGCAAACGGGCCATAATGCCATCCACGACGTCCGAGAACGCGAAGAACGCGACCACCACTGAACCCCACCACAGATATCCCAGCGGGTATAGAACCAGTCCGCCAAGAATGACTCCTGCTGTACCAGCCACGGTCACTGCGTCTGGAGATACGCCAATCTTGAGGAGCCAACGCGCCAGGGGTGTGAAAAGGGAAGTAAAGAAACCACGCGCATGCCTATTGAGCATTCGACTCCCCCGGCCAGGCTTCGGCCACCAGTTTGCGGACCTCGTCGAGTGTCTGCGTAATGGCCTTCGTCTGGGCGATGATCGGGAAGAAGTTTCCGTCCCCACCCCAGCGGGGTACAACGTGCTGGTGCAGGTGCGCGGCGATCCCTGCTCCACCGGTGACACCCTGGTTCATGCCCAGGTTGAAGCCGCTGGGGTTGGAGACCTTCCTCAGCACTCGCATGGCTGTCTGCGTGAGTTCGGAGAATTCCGCCGTCTCTTCCACCGTGATGTCCGTGTAGTCCGGAACATGGCGGTAGGGGCAGATCAGCAAGTGGCCTGGGTTGTAAGGGAAAAGGTTGAGCACCACATAGCAGGTCCTGCCACGGTAGACGATGAGTGATTCCTCATCGCTACGCGTGGGCCCAACACAGAACGGGCAGTCGTCCTTGTTCTTGAACTGATCCTGTCCGCCCTTGATGTAGGCCATGCGGTGGGGAGTCCACAGGCGCTGAAAAGCGTCCGGAACACCTGCCAAGCCGAAGTCATCGGTTACTTCGGCGTCGCCCGGAAGGTCAGCTGCCGCGCCTGTGTTCTCCTGCACCGTCTATTGTCCGTTCCGTCAGCTTTCGCGGTTCTTGACAGCGTCCACGATTCTGCGGACCGCCTCTGCCACGGGCACGCCGTTATCCTGGCTGCCATCACGGAAGCGGAACGAGACAGCACCTGCCTCGGCATCCTCACCGCCCGCGATCAGGACGAATGGGACCTTGTCCTTGCTGGCCGTGCGGATCTTCTTCGGGAAACGGTCTGAAGAAATGTCCACCTCTGCGCGGATTCCCGCGGCTTTCAGCTGGCCGACGACGTCGAACATGTAGTCATTGAATGCCTCGGCCACAGGGATGCCCACTACTTGGACGGGAGACAGCCATGCGGGGAAGGCACCGGCGTAGTGCTCGGTGAGAACGCCCATGAAGCGCTCCACCGAGCCGAAGAGGGCGCGGTGAATCATGACGGGACGCTGGCGCGTTCCATCCGCTGCCTGGTACTCCAGCTCGAAGCGTTCAGGCAGGTTGAAGTCCAGCTGGATCGTGGACATCTGCCAGGTCCTGCCGAGGGCGTCCTTTGCCTGGACGGAGATCTTCGGCCCATAGAATGCTGCTCCACCCGGGTCCGGTACCAGATCCAGCCCGGAGGCCTCCGCAACCTCGGCGAGTGTGCGGGTGGCTTCCTCCCAGGCGGCGTCGTCACCTACGAACTTTTCCTCGTTCTTCGTGGAGAGCTCGAGGTAGAAATCATCCAGGCCGTAATCCTTGAGGAGGCCAAGGACGAAGTTCAGTGTTGTGGTGAGTTCGTCCTTCATCTGCTCGCGGGTGCAGTAGATGTGGGCGTCGTCCTGTGTCATGCCACGGACACGGGTCAGTCCGTGCACAACACCGGATTTCTCGTACCGGTACACCGAGCCGAATTCGAACAGGCGCAACGGCAGTTCGCGGTAGGACCGGCCGCGTGAGCGGAAGATCAGGTTGTGCATGGGGCAGTTCATCGGCTTCAGGTAATAGTCCTGCGCGGGCTTTCGCACGGTGCCGTCTTCGTTGAGCTCGGCATCCACCTGCATCGGCGGGAACATGCCGTCCTTGTACCAGTCAAGGTGGCCGGAGACCTCGTAAAGGTGTCCCTTGGTGATGTGCGGGGTGTAAACAAACTCATAGCCGGCGTCCACGTGGCGCTGACGGGAGTAGTCCTCCATGGCCTTGCGGATGATGCCGCCCTTGGGGTGGAACACAGGAAGGCCCGATCCAAGTTCGTCAGGGAACGAGAACAGATCCAGCTCCACACCCAGCTTCCGGTGGTCGCGGCGTTCTGCCTCAGCGATGCGTTCCTGGTAAGCCTTGAGGGCTTCCTTTGTGGGCCATGCGGTGCCGTAGATTCGCTGAAGCTGCTGGTTGTTCTGGTTGCCCAGCCAGTATGCGGAGGATGAGCGCGTCAGCGCGAACGCGTTGGAGATGATCTTGGTGTTGGGCAGGTGCGGTCCCCGGCAGAGGTCGCACCAGACGCTTTCGCCGCTCTTGCGGTCCACATTGTCGTAAATAGTGATATCGCCGGCACCGACTTCAACGTTCACGCCTTCTCCGGCGTCGGCGGCGTCGTTCTTCTTGCCCAGCAACTCAAGCTTGTAGGGTTCGCCGGCCATGGCTTCGCGGGCTTCTTCTTCGGTGACCACGCGGCGAACGAACTTCTGGTTCTGGTTGATGATCTTCTGCATCATCTTTTCCAGCTGGCGCAGGTCTTCCGGGGTGAACGGCTCAGCGACGTCGAAGTCGAAGTAGAAGCCGTCAGTAATGTAAGGGCCGATGCCAAGCTTGGCATCAGGCCGCAGCTGCTGCACGGCCTGGGCCATGACGTGCGCGGTGGAGTGACGGAGAACGTTGAGTCCGTCAGGAGATTCAATGGTGACACCTTCGACGTCTGCGCCCTCGGTGAGGACCTGGTCAAGATCCTTCAGCACACCATTGACACGGGCAACAACGACGTCGCGGCGCTCGAAGAAGAGTTCCGCGCCGGTAGTCCCTTCCGTCACCTTGGTCTCTTCGCCATCGACGATGAGGGTGATCTGTTGGGCATCTGACACGGGTGTCTCCTATTCATAGTGAAGGCTTCATAGCTTGTGGCGTACGGGGACCACAGCCAGCCACCGTCAATCGTATCTGTTTCGACGAAGGCGGCCAAAGCAGCGCGCCGACGCCTGATTTACCTGCCTGTTCAGCTCCCCAACCCGGTAATGGCAAGGTTCCTGGAGATACCCTCAAGGGGTCCGGAATGAGTGAATTCAGGCGGAAGCCCGACGCCGGGTGGCAGGACTTCGCTAAACGGCAAAGTTTCGGGGCGGCTAAGGTCCCAGGCTTTGCTGGCACTGAGGCTGATTCCCTTGGGACCTGTTCTTCGCGTAGTTCCGCGGATCAGCAGAAGCCGGGTACCGAACAGGAGCGGACCCGATTCTTCCTGTGCTTCATGAAAGAAGACGGAGTCCACGCAGCCTGTACCGTCGTCGATGCTGATGAACACCACGCGGCGACCGCCACGCATGGGAGGTGTCTGCGTTGCGATCCGGACACCGGCAACCAGTACCTCGGTACCGTTGCGAAGCCCCAGGAGCTTATCGGCCGTGGTGACGCCAAGCTTGTCCAGCAATGGCCGATGGCTTTGCATAAGATGCTCACTCACATCCACTGCCATGAGATCAAGCTCTGCACGCACGTTCTCCACCATGCTGGGCTCAGGTAGTCCAGCAGCAAGGTTCCGCAACTCCACATCACCAAGGGGTAGGGATAATTGCCCTTCAATGACATCGTTGGCCTTTTTGGAGGGACTGGCCTGGAGTGCTTGCAAGTGCTGCACCAGATCGGCACGGTTTGCCGTTCCGCCGGCATCCCGGTGCAGGGCATCGAAGGCTCCGAGTTGGGCGAGTCTCTTGATATTCGGCTTGCTCACCCTTGCCCTTGCCCGGAGGTCCGCGAGGGAATCATAGGGTTGACCAGCTACTATCCGCTTCAGCTCCGCTCCCGACAGTCCATATATTCCGTTCAGGCTCAAGCGAATGCCGAGCTTGCCGGAATCCTTGCCTTCCTGGATTCTTTCCACTCTGTATTCAGCCTGGCTGCGATTAATATCCAAGGGCAGGATGGGAATACCCAAGCGGCGGGCCTCAGCAACCAGCAGCCGTTTGGGGTACATCCCTGGATCGTGTTCCCACAGCCCTGCAAGGAAGGCTTCAGGGTGGTGTGCCTTCAGCCACGCCGATTGATAGGTGGGCACAGCAAAGGCAGCTCCATGGGCTTTGCAGAAACCAAAGCTGCCGAAGGCTTTGAGGGTTCCCCATACTTTGTCCACGACGTCCGGGGAGTATCTCTTGATCGCTTCCCGACGGAAATACTTCTCTACTTCAGGTTCGCGGAGCTCATCACCCAAGGCCCTTCGAAACTCGTCCGCCCGGTCCAAACCACACCCCGTCATGACATGGAAGGTCTTCAGGATCTGCTCATGGAAAACCGTGACGCCATGGGTTTCCTGCAAAACGGGTTTCAGGTCCGGGTGCGGGTAGACCTCGGGTGCGAAACCATGCCGGTGTTCAAGGAAGGGGCGGACCATGTCCGACTTCATGGGTCCAGGGCGGAACAAGGAAATATCGATAATGAGGTCATTGAATTCGCGCGGCGCCATCTTCCCAATAAGCTCACGCTGGCCAGGGGATTCAATCTGGAAGCAGCCCAAGGTGTGGGTACTGCGGATCAACTCATAGGTGGGCTCGTCGTCGAAAGGCACCGCATTGAGATCAATCCTGCCGTCCTGGGCAATGTAGTCCGGGCCAGCGCCTCCCACCTCCACCGGGTGGTGGCCAGCAGCAACTACCTCAGCTTTGGACGGGTGCAGGCGGATGACCTCCCGCACCGCAAACGCCATGGCACTTTGCATCCGCACACCCAGGACATCCAGTTTGAGCATGCCCATGGGATCCATGTCGTGTTTATCGAACTGGCTCATCGGCAGCCCCAAACCGCTGGGCTGTACCGGGGTTCTGTCCAGGAGCGTGGCATCGCCCAGGATCACACCGCACGGGTGCATGGAAATGTGCCGGGGAAGGCGGTCCAACCTTTCAGTGAGATCCACCAGCAGGTCCAACTGCTGGTTTTCCTCCATGCCCCCAGGCCCTTCACGGCCAGCCTCCACCCTTCCGGCAAATTCTCGGAGTTCAGGCTTTTCAACCAATGCCTCCCTGAATTTACGCGCAGAAAATCGCCATAACTGCTTGGCAATTTCACCGATTTCACCATCGTCCATGCCAAGGGCCATGCCGGCATCGCGGACAGCACCACGGGCCCGGTACCCGTTCTGCATGCTCATCAGGGTCACCCGTTCGGCTCCGAAGCGCTCGAAGATCTTCCGGTAGACGTTGTGCCGTTCGGCGCTTTCGACGTCGATGTCAATATCGGGAAGGGTGGATCGGCGACCCGAGAGGAACCGTTCAAAAATGAGGTCATGCCGGATGGGATCCACTTGGCTGATGTCGATCAGATAGTTGACCAAGCTGGAGGCGCCGGAACCTCTGGCAGCTACCCGGACGCCCATCTCGATGATCATTCTGGATACTTCCGCAACAGTGAGGAAGTAGGAGGCAAAGCCGAGTTTGTCGATGATCCCCAACTCATGCTGCAACCGTGAGCGCATCTGTAATTCCGCATCGCCGTTGATGCCGGGGAAGCGGCGGGTGATTCCTGCCTCGCATCGTTGCGTGAGTTCCACCATGGGGTCACGGTCGATGCCGATGATGGAAGCTTCGGGAACAACGGGCTTTTTCCATCCCATGTCCAGGACGGGATCGATGCGGCATTTGTCGGCGAGCGCTTCTGTGTTGGAGAGCAGCTTGTTCAGCCCTGCCGCTCCTTGCCCTGCGGCGCCCATGATTTCCTTGCCGAGTTGGTGCATTTGTTGGGCGTTTTTCAACCAGCCTTGCCCTGTTGGTTGCAGCTGCCCTGTTGGTTGGAGCAGGCCGGTTGGTTGCAGCTGTGGGGCCGATGAGAGTTCGGGGAGGGATTTTAGTGTGCGTGCTGAGTCCAGGACGTCTGCGGTGGGGGCGCCGTCCTGGGCGCAGTAGCGGACGGCGTTGCTGAGAATGGCGGGGATGTTGTATTCGAGGGCGAGTTTGAGCATGCGTACTGCGTGGGATGTACTGAGGGGTTCTCCTGGGGCGCTGAGGTGGGATACGGTTTCGGCGACCATTGTTCCGGGGGGCATGGCGTCGATCCATTGTTTGAAAAGTGTGCGGGGGCGAAGATATTTCCGCCCTCCCATGGCGCGGCCCACATCGGAGTCCGGTCCTATGAGGACGGTTAGCACGGGTTTGAGGGTTTTTGGGTCCAGTGTGCGTGATGCGAGTTCTGCCCGTGTTACGGCGACGGGCACCACTCCCCCGGCCTTGCCGGAGGTGCGGGCATGGGCGTCTGAGACGAGTCGGCAGAGGGCGCGGTAGCCGGCGCCGTTGTTGTTGCCGTGGGCGAGTACGACGACGCGGCCCGCTACTTGGGTGCGGTGGTCGCCGTCGTCGTCGAAGATGGCGAGATCCACGCCGATGATGGGGTCGATACCGGCGTCCATGCATGCTTTGAGGTGTTTGATGGTGCCGTACAGGCCGTCCCGGTCAGTACAGGCGAGCGCTGTTGCGCCGTCTCCTGCGGCCGACTGGGCAAGTTCGTCTGGCCAGGAGACGCCGTAGTGGGCGCTGAAGGCTGTGGAGACGTGCAGGTGTGTGAAGCTCAAGGTTCAGGCGGCTTCGTCTGGTTCGACTGCTTGGGCCGGTGCGGCGTCGTGGATGCGTAGAAGCCGCCAGCGGCCGCTGGCGAGGTGGCGGACGAGGTCAAGGGTGATGGTTTTGCTGGTTTGCCCTTCGTCCTGCGGGCGCTGGAGTTGGACCCGCCAGATCTCGTGATCCACCAAGCCTGCGCCGCTTCCCAGTGGGGCCCGGCTTTCTTCTACCCACCATTGGCGTCGTTCGTACCATCTGAGGGGTTCGTTGGTGACGAGGTAGTGGGTTCCTTTCCACTGGATTTCCTGCGGTTGGCCTGTATCCGTGCAGATGACGTCCACGGACTCGCTGAAAAGCCCCATATCCACACTCCTTGCCTGGTGAAATTCGTTCGAATGTATGTTCGAATATCTCCAGTTTACGTCGCCCCTCCGGCAAAACCTACTGGGAAGTTTTGCTCCTTCCGGGCGCTTTGGACTTTTGCTTGGCAGCAAGGTCCAGCAGCTTGTCGCGGAGGGGTTGCGCACCTTCTGCGAGCGCCACGCGCATCATCAGGGATGAGCCGATGCGGTATTGCTGGGTCCGAAGAACGCGTTGACGGTTGTACGCCTTGAGGGCTTGGTACAGGGGCAGGGTGTTGACCAGCTTGCCCAAGGTGACGGCGTCTATCAGTGATTCGCAAGCGCCTCGTCCGAGGTTGGGTGCCATGGCGTGGGCCGCGTCGCCGATGAGGACCACATTGCCCCGGGAATAACGCCATAGTGGCGGGGTGATCCAAATGCGTTGCGCCAATGATGTTTCGGGCGTCGCTGCTTGCAGGACATGCTGGATGCCTTGGGAGTGCCCGGCGTAGCGGCGGCGCGCAACTGCCAAGGCTTCGCCGACGTCAATTCCCTCGGGCCCCATCCGGGAGCGGAAGGACGCATACCAGTTTGTTCCGCCGCTTGAAGGGCCTATGCCAAAGAGGTCCCCGCGCCCCCAGTACTCACCTATGGTTTCGCTGCCCGGCTCTTGGGCAATGACGCCTCGAACGGCGAGGTAGCGTGTCAGCTTGGCCGAACGTGCTTGGCCCCACACGGAGCGCCTCACCATGCTGCGCACCCCATCTGCCGCCACTGTCAGGTGGGCGTCGCTTGGAACCGCATCCAGCTTTTCGATGCGTCGTTGGACTGTTGAGGGTACGGCTGAGTCCAGGAGTCGCAGGAGCGTGTGGCGGGCGACGCCCACAAGATTCTGCCCTTCCACACTTAACCACGGCACCCCTGTGGCACTCCGGAGCGCGCCGCCCCTGATGACGGGGCTGCTTTCCCGGACGGCGCCAAGGATCCCCAACGAGGCCAGGGCCTCCTGGGCTTCGGGCCACATGGCCAGGGTTGTTCCTACCGCCGGGAGGCCGGCCCGATGTTCGTACACGGTGACGTGGAACTGGCTGCGATCCAGAGTTCCTGCCAGGGCGAGGCCTGCTATGCCACCACCGACGATATCCACTTTTTTCATGCTGCCAATGTACTACTACATTTGTAGTAATAACGAGGTTAAAGACTAGACTTTCTCCATGCCGGACAGACGAACCGATCTTGCCGACGCCGCCCTCGCCGTGGTCGCCGCCAAAGGTCTCAAGGGACTGACCCATCGGGCCGTTGACGCCGAAGCTGGCGTGGCCGTCGGAACGACCTCCAATTACTTCCGCAACCGTGCCGCTTTGGTAGCTGCCGCCGTCGACCGCGTTGAAGAACGGGATTCGCTCCTGCTGCAGCAGCAGGGTGGGTCCGAATTCCCGACGTCGGTAGCCGCCTTGGCGGAACAACTCGCGGGAGCGCTGCTCGGGCTCGCAAAAAACCACGCTGAACTGACCCGGGCACGGTTCGCCTTTGCCCTGGACCAGCCCGAGGTAGTGGCCGCCGGGCACCAGAGGATGCTTTCAGCTCTTGAACAGATGCTCGACTCACTGGGAATTCCTGGCCCAAGGGCCCGCGCAGAAGCCGTATCGGACTACGGCGACGGGTTGGCCCTGCACCTCCTGACGGCACGCAGCGGCCAGGCGATGGACCAAACCACAGTCGCGGCCAATGTGCGGCGACTCTTGGAGGGATGAAGCAAAGGGGTGGACGCGGGCGGGTCCACAGAGCAGGATTGTGGCATGAGTACCAATGACGCACTCCTGAAGCAGGTCAGTATCTCCGCCGCCGATGACAACCTCGTTGCGAGATTCGAAATCGAAGGCAACATACCGGGCTCCGGCGCTTATGTCGTGGGCCTTGTTGCTGCCAGCGAGGACTATTCCTCCCAACGCAGGCTGGGCATTGAGTTCATGAATGGAGAAGCGATCTCGTTCTACTCCTTCAACCACTCACTCAGTGCCGAGGAAAACTATGACATCAAGGGCGTGGAACACTCCGGCAACGTGATCACGGGGAACTTTCCGATGTCCGCCATCCATGGACTCAGTAAGGGCCACGTCATGACGGCCTTCAGCGAGGCGGACGGCCGCGATTTCCAGGCCGGCGTACCGGTCACGGAAGCGCTCTAGCTAGAAAAGGCCCTCCACCGGTTCAATGAGTTCCGGTGAGTTGTTGCGGACATTTCCGACCGCTTGCCCCACAGCGTCGAGCGTCCAGTCAGCAGCGGCATCGTGCGCCCTTGAGCGGACCATGTCCACCAAACCGGCCGCATCGTCCTGGCGTGGATCCAGCCAGGCCTCCATCGTTTCCCTGCTCATGGGCAAGGGAACCCGGTCATGCAGAACAGTCAGCTCGTCAAAGACGGAGGCACTGCGGCGCGTGCGGGCCGATTCGGACGTCGGAGTATCGGCAGTGATGATGGACATGGACAACAGCCACCGGTCGGGGTCGTCGTTGGACATCGACTGGTCCCGCCACCACTCATACAGGCCGGCGAAGACCAGCCCCTCACCATTCGCGGGATGCACGTAGTAGGGCTGCTTGGACTTTCCCTCACCCTTCTTCCACTCGTAATACCCATCAGCGGGAACAGCGCAGCGCCTGGCCGCAGCAGCCTTTCGGAACGACGGCTTCTCCAGGAGAGTCTCACTGCGCGCATTGATCAGGCGCGCGCCACCTTTGGGATCTTTCGCCCATGAGGGCACCAACCCCCAACGCGCAACATGCAACTGCCGCTTCAATCCATCGTCCACGAGCCTTTCCAGCACAATCGGAACAGCATCCGTTGGAGCCACATTCCACGATTTTTCCAGGGCGATCTCGTTTTCAAGTTCGGCATCAAAGTCAGCCAGCAGATCCCCCACGGCACGGGCCATTACATAACGTCCACACATGGGAACAGTCTGCCGTGTCGCTCAAGGACGCACCAGCCCGGAATGTGACGTAACCCCGATTCCCGGCCTCACGGGAATTATTGGGCTGCGGGTTACGGTTGTTACCAACGAATCACCCGTGGAAACGACCAATACTGAGGAGAGCTCTGTGGACTTCACTCCCGACTCCGGCACCATCACCATGTTCTCGACCACCTGGTGCGGCTACTGCAACCGCCTGAAGAAGCAGCTCGACGCCAAGGGCATCGGCTACACCGAGATCAACATCGAAGAAGTAGATGGCACGGCCGAACTTGTCGAGCAGCTCAACGGAGGCAACCGCACCGTCCCCACCGTCCTGTTCCCGGACGGAACCGCAGCAACCAACCCTTCTGCTTCCGAGGTAGAAAACCGCCTCGCAGCCTAAGCATTCACTTCCGCTGCCCGGCTGCCGCCTCGAAAATCGGGGCGGTAGCCGGTTCCAGACGAATAATCACAGACTTCGACGCCGGCGTATTGCTGCCTTCCGCTGTTGAATCCAGCGGCACCAACACATTCGCCTCCGGATAGTAGGCCGTGGCGCAGCCCCTGGCACTGGGGTACGCCACTAAACGCAACTGATGAAGCACTCGGTCAACGCCGTCGTCGGCTTCACTGTGCACATCCACATACGCGCCATCCTGGAAACCCAATCCCGCCAGATCCTCAGGGTTCACCAACAAGACCATGCGGCCTTTCTTGATGCCACGGTAACGATCATTCATGGAATACGTCGTCGTATTGAACTGGTCATGGGACCGCACAGTCTGAAGGAGCAGTCTGCCCGGCGGCACTTCAATGGTTTCCAGGTCATTGACAGAAAACATGGCTTTTCCCGTTGCTGTGGGGAAAGTCCGGGAATCCCTGGGGCCGTGTGGAAGCACGAAACCGTCGCGCTCGCGGATGCGGGCATTGAAATTATCAAATCCAGGCACCACATGGGAAATGTGGTCACGGATGGTGTCATAGTTGCGCCTCAGACCGGCCCAATCCACCGGAACCTTGTGGTCAAGAACCGCCTCGGCCAGCCGGCTGACGATCGCCACTTCGGAGAGAACGTCCGGAGCGATGGGTTCCAGCGTCCCGGCGGAGCGGTGCACGGCGCACACGGTGTCCTCTACCGTGACAAACTGTTCAATCCCGTCCTGCTTGTCGATTTCGGTGCGGCCAAGGGTCGGAAGGATCAGGGCCTGCTCCCCCACCACTACGTGGGAGCGGTTCAGCTTGGTGGAAATCTGAACAGAGAGCCGGGTCTTTCGCACAGCCTGCTCAGCAACCGTGGTGTCCGAGATCGCATGGACCAGATTCCCGCCCAACGCGACGAGTATCTTGATCCTTCCATCCCGCATTCCACGGATGCTGTCCACGGAATCGACGCCAGCCTTCCGTGGCGGGTCAAAGCCAAACTCATCCCGCACGGCGTCAAGGAACCGCGGCGGCATCTTCTCCCAAATACCCATGGTCCGGTCACCCTGGACATTGCTGTGTCCACGGATCGGCGAAGGGCCAGCGCCCGGTTTGCCAATGTTGCCGCGGAGCAGAAGAAGATTAATGATCTCCTTGATGGTGGGCACTGCCTTCTTATGCTGGGTCAGTCCCATGGCCCAGGTGATGATGACCCTGTCCGCGTGGATGTACCTGTCAGCAAGTTCATCGATTTCTGCGCTGGTCAGGCCGGTGGCGGCAAGAACGTCCCGCTCCTGCAAAGTTGCGAGGTGGGCGGCGAAACCAACAAACCCCTGGCAATGCTCATCGATGAACGGGCGGTCCAACACCGAACCCGGCGCCGCTGATTCGGCATCCAGGACACGCTTGGAAACAGCCTGCAGCAGCGCCATGTCTCCGGCGAGCCTGATCTGCAGGAACTGGTCAGCCAAGTCAGTTCCCTTACCAACCAGGCCTCGAACACGTTGCGGGTTCCGGAAATTGATCAGGCCAGCCTCAGGCAGCGGATTAACAGCGACGATGGACGCACCCGCGAGTTTCGCTTCCTCCAGCGCCGTCAGCATCCGCGGATGGCAGGTTCCTGGGTTCTGCCCCATGATGATGATCAGGTCCGACTTCGCGAAGTCCGTATACGTGATGGCCGATTTGCCCACGCCGATGGTCTCGCCCATGGCAAGGCCAGTGGACTCGTGGCACATGTTGGAACAATCCGGGAGGTTGTTGGTCCCGAAAGCCCTGACGAAAAGCTGGTACAGGAACGCTGCTTCATTGCTGGTGCGTCCACTGGTGTAAAACGTGGCCTGATTTGGATCATCAAGGGCGTTCAACTCGTTTGCAATCACGTCGAAGGCCCGCTCCCAGCTGACGGGTGCGTAGTGGTCCGAGCCTGCCGCCTTATACACCGGCTCCACCAGCCGGCCCTGTTGGCCCAGCCAGTACTCGGATCGGGATTCCAGGGAACTCAGCGGATTCGCGGCCCAAAACTCCGTGGGGATCCTCAGCGGCTCTGCTTCCCAGCCGATTGCCTTGGCTCCGTTTTCACAGAATTCTGCAGCCTTGCGTTCCGGTGGATCGGGCCAAGCACAGCTCATGCAGTCGAAACCGTCTTTTTGGTTGACCGCCGTGAGGGTCTTCCAGGCGCGGGAAGGGCCCATATGGGCCATCGCATGGGGCAGGGTTTCGCTGAGGCTGGGCAAACCAGCGGCCGACCTCTTGGGCTCGCTGATGCTCAGATCGACGTCGGTATCCTGAACTGGGTGCTTCTTCCGGCCCATCATTCCACCAGGTTTCGTGTGGTTAGGTTCCTGATTCCCTCAGCGTAAACCCGGCCCCCAGCAGGCTCAACCAGCCAGGAGAGTGCGGAAGTCGCCGTCGACCACGTCTGCGTAGCCGCGGTAAGCGTCAACCACAGCGTCCTCCACAGTCTTGACGTCCAGGTGGGGCAGCAGGTCATTTGCAGCACCGGCGGTAGCAGGATCCCAGTCCAAGCCCAGTGCTGCGTAGCTCGCCGTCAGGACGTCACGGATGGGGCCGGAGTTCTCCACCACAATCACAGAGCTGAACAACCAGCCTCCGGACACCACCCGTTGGGCCGTGCCAATGAGCTTGATGCGATGGGCGGGAAACTCCGCGTCCTCCCCGTGCACGCTGAACTCCCCGGGGCAGTACTCCCCCGGGATCTCCCCGACGGCGGCATGGACACCGACGCTGCGAAGCGCACCTGCCAGCAACTCACCGAACTCCGCGAAGCGGGCTTTTGCACGGACGATCGCGTCAGGGTGCGGCTCAATATGATCAATCACCAAGGTGCCCTGGTGATACGCCGCCGCACGTCCGCCGGCCTTCCGCACGAGAGGTTCGAAGCCGAGCTCCCGGCAGGCATCCTCAGCTGCGCTGAAGCCGGGCAGGTTCGCATCGCGCTGGCCAAAGGCAACGGTGGGCTGCGGGCGGTACAAGCGCAGGGAGGGACCCAATTGCCCGCTGCGGGCTCGTTTCAGCAACTCCAACGCAAAATCAAGATCCTCAGCAGCACCGAGGGTTTCCTCTTGGCGGTAGACGGTGAGCTTGGAGCGGTCGCCGACGCCGCCGTCGGACTCGTTCCTTGCTTCGCTCATCAGCTTTTCCTCAGCGTCAGGATTTGCTCGGCCCTGCCGAAAGGTCCGTTGATGTCATGGAGCACGCTGGACGTCAGGCCGATGCCATCGGCTCCGAAGGAGACCTTGTTGTCCAGCCCGAGCCACTCGCCCTGAGGCGCACGGTACATGTGGATCTGCAGATCCACGTTGGGGAAGATGTAGCTGTTCTCGCCCGGCGGGACCCGTGCGGCGATGCCGTTGGCTGTATCGACCAATCCCATCAGCCGGGCAAGATCGCTGCTGTCTTCCTTGTCCGTCAAAGGATGCATGGTCCGGATCCACACCCTGCCCGAACCCGGCCTGTGGCCTTCGCCGATACGCATTTCCAGGGAACGGATGTAACCCCCGGGCCAGACGCTGGCACCATCCCACAACTTGCATTCGTCCGCGGCGGGCATGGCCTCGTCTTCGAACGCCGCCACCGCGCTCGTATCGCTGGTGATCATGCGCCACGCCGCGGCACGAATCGCCACCCGCCCCCCGGCGGAAAGCTCAGCCTGGATAAGTTCAATGGTTCGTCCCGGTCTCAACGTTGAGGTGGTCACTTGAAACTCGCCGCCGGGGATCAGCCCCAGGATCTCGTAGCTGATACGCGCCATACGGACGTCGTCACGGGGCTCATGCCTCAGGAGGGCGTCAGCCATGATGCCCGAGGCAGGGGCCATGTGTTGTTCGTGCGGATTCCAGGCACCTTGGGCATGAATCGTGGAGCGGTAGCGGCCCTCACCCAACGATTCGTAGTAGAAGTTACCCTCCGCCAGTTCCGGTAATGAAGTAGTCAACCCGAGCCTTTCGCAGATCCAGCAGTAGAACTCAGACCACTGTATCCGCTGATTTGGCAGCCGCCCGACGCCGCCGGGCAACGACCGCCCACACCATCACGGCGACCACAGCCGTCACTAACAACCCGGCACCAACCGGCGACGCCGCAGCTACCGCAAGCCACGCCTCAAGTGCAGCGAGTCCGATAGTTGCATACAGCAACGCCCAGATGATGGAGCCCAGGACGGCAGCGGGGAGATAGCGGCGCAACGGCATCCTCGCTGCCCCGGCGGCCAGGTTAACGGCGGTCTGCAGGCCAATGGTCAGGAAGGACAGCACGACGGCGTACGGTCCCCAACGCTGAATGAGGGCTTGGGCCTGGGCTGCTTTGGGCCGTTGGAGCGACGCCCCGAAGCGCGTGTGGGCGAATCCGGCAACCGCTCCACGACCCAGCCAGTACGTGACATTGACGCGGATCATGACAATCGCAAACAGCGCCGCAAGCGCGACGCCAAAGGGCAAGCTCATGATCTGGTCCACGTGACTTAGGCTACCCTAAGCGCTGCGGTGTCGTGGACGGGGTCAGCACAAGCGCACCTAGGATGAAGTCATGGATCTCCGCGATGCCGCCCAACAGTTATACGCCGCGCTTCCGCGTGAATTCACTGCGGAGCGGACAGCCTTGGCACGACAAGCAAAGGAGGCAGGTGAGAAGGACCTCGCGAAGGAGATCGGCAGCTTGCCAAAGCCCGCCGCCGGCGCCTGGGCCATCAACATGCTTGCCGTCCACCAACCCGAGGTGATTGACGGCGTCGTGCGTTTTGGCGCGTCCCTCCGTGCAGCACAAGAGGAGGGAGACGCTGAAGCCTTCCGTGAACTTGGCCAGCAGCGCCAAGGCCAACTGACCTCGGCCGTGCACGCGGCAAAGGACCTGGCGAGCGGGCTGGGAGCGCCGCTCAGCGCGGCCGGTGCTGCCGACGTCGAGCAGACGCTTCGGGCAGCAATGGCCGACGCCAGTGCCGCAGCCGCGGTGACGACCGGACGGCTGGTGCGCGGACTAAGTAGCAGCGGCTTCGAGTCCGTGGACCTGACAGATGCCGTCGCTGCAACAAATCCCGATGAAATCCCGGATGTAGGCGAACTGCCAAAAGTGAAGTTGCCCGCCGAACCCAGACCGGCACGCCAGAGCAAGAAGAAACAAGAGCCGGAGCCGAAAGAGAAAGCACCTGCGGAAACCCCAACATCCCTGGCCGAACGCCGGGCCCAAAAGCGCCAGGCCGCGTTGGAAGAAGCCCGCACCGAGTTTGAGGCAGCCGATCAGGAAGCCAGGGAGGCCGAAGACGCCGCATCCACAGCGTGGAATGTTGTCAAGGAAGTCGCGGGCAGGCGCTCGGATGTCGAGGCCGAGATCGCCGAGGTCAAGAAGCGTTTGGCTTCCCTCGAAGCTGAACTGATCGGCATCACGCGGGACGCGGAAGCCGCTGAGTCGCAGAAGAAGCTGGCAGTCCGCGCCGCCACCCAGGCGCGACGCACCGCGGACCAGGCCCGGCGGCGCGTCGAACGGCTGGCGTAGTCAGTCCTTCTTCTTTAGTGGCGACTTCTGCAGGTTGTGGGTTGCCGGTCCTTCGAGATACTTGCCGTCGGGTGCGTACCTGGAGCCGTGCAGGGGGCAATCCCAGGATTTCTCGGCGTCGTTCCAGCTCAGCAAACCTCCCAAGTGGGCGCAGCTCGCCGAGACCATACAGACGTTGCCATCAACGGTAGACACAGCTGCCGGCTCACCCTTGTAAAGTCCGACGACGCCGCTCCCCTCCGGTGGTCGGGTCTGGTCCGTGATCTCGGGGTTGCTTCTGACCTTGGCCTTGTCCTCGACCATGCGTTTGGCGACGCTGGCATTGAGGCGAACAGATTCCAATGCGCCCTGGGGCGACGTAACGCGGTGGTGTATGACCTTGGCCCAATCAGACTGGCCGCCCAGAATGTCCGCAGTAATGGACAGCGCGGCAGCGACTCCGTTGCTCATGCCCCACTTGTTGTAGCCAGTGCCGAAGAAGATCCGGCCGTGGCCCCGGGGCATTTTGCCGAAGAAGGGAACGAGGTTGGTTGGCCGGTAGTCCTGGGCAGACCACGTATGGGTGACCTCCGCGCCCGGATAATGCTGGTTGGCCCAGGCGAGAAGGTCATCCAGGTGGGCCTTGGGTGAGGCCGCCCGGCCTCCCGTATGTCCATAGCCGCCTACCAGCAGCAACTCACCCTCCGGCGTCGGGTGAGTGCGTTGGGAACGTGTGGGTGGATCAATGCTCAGGTACATTCCGCTCGGTGGCGGGGTTTCACCTGGAAGCCGAAGTGCTGCCGCATAAGAGCGGTTGGGTTCGAGCTTGGCGAAATAGAGTCCGCGGTCCAGGATCGGCGTGCCCGTGGCAATGACGACTGTGTCCGCGGTGAAGGCGCCTTTTCGGGTGGATACTTCCACCGGAAGGTCAGAACCCACATTCTGCACCTGGACACCTTCGACGATTATTCCGCCGTGCTCCCGGATATCCCTTGCAAGCGTTTCCAGGACTTCCATGGGGTGGATCTGCGCTTGGTCATCAAGTTCCAGTGCCTCAACCACGGGGAACGGCAGGCCTGGGTCACGGCTGAAATGTACGTCCAAGCCGGCATCCCGTGAAACTGCGGCCTCCTTGCGAAGCCGCTGACCGCCGTCGTCGCTGGTTGCGAAGGTGACTGCCGTCCGGCGCTGAAACGGGACGCCCTGCTCTTCCATGTACCGCATCAGCCATGCCTGTCCAGTGCGGTTCGCCTCCACGTAGGCTTGCACCACTTTCAGGGAGTACTGGCCTCGCAGGCCCGAGAGTGCCCCTCCCTGCAGGAGGCTTAGTTTGCCAGTGGTGTTTCCGGTAGTTGCAGCGCCAAGGGTGCGCGCTTCCAAAACTGCCACACGCTGTCCCGATCTGGACAAGAGCAGGGCCGTCACCATTCCTGTGAGCCCTGCGCCCGCCACTATTGTGTCGAAGTGCTTTTCATCGGGGATTGCATCGGACGTGAAGCTGGATTCCCTGTCCAACCACAGCGATTTCATCGAACAACCTGCCTCTCAATTCACGGAATTGGTGCCTGGCATGCGTTGATGAAACGGTAAGCCGGTGGCTGCGGCTAATCAAGGGGTCGAGCTGTCCGTGGCGAGCTGCGCGGCCCGGCGGAGCCATGGATCCATGTCCCGGGACCAGCGCTCCAGAACACGTGCAGCGCGTTCCTTCGCCTGTCCTTCAAGCCTCTCGAACAGTGGTTTGACCACGTCTACCGCCAAAGGACCTGTCAGTTCCTCCGTGCCGGCCTGCCTGATGAAGCCCTCAATGCGGGTCAGGTCTGTGTTGACCAGGACCCCTACCTTGGTTTGCAGCAGCACAACAGCAGCGAGCCTGCGCTCAAAGACCGGTTCATCCCATAGTTCCGAACTCAGCGCCGTGATGTCGTCATGGCCCAGATTCTTGTGGCGCTTCAGGGCGTCCCGCACCGTTCCTCTCACCGCACCAACCGATGCCCCGTAGACCTTCATTCCACCCAGGCGTTCGCGGGCTTCCATGGCCTTCTCCCAGGACGATTCACGCTGCAGCGTGAAGTCCACAAATTCACCGGCTTCACTCACCTGTCCATTCTGTCAGTGCCTCCCCTTAGCGTGAGGGCAATAGCAATCGACAGGAGAAAATATGCCTTCGCAAGAGCTCGTCAGCGGAACCGCGGAAACCACAGCGTCGTTCCCGGGCGTCCCGGCCGCGGCATCGATGCCCGACTGGTATCCCGCCCTGCTCAACACTGTGGCTCAAGAGGTCCGGACAGGCCGCACGCGCGCTCTGGCGGCAGCGAACAGCGAGCTCCTGAATTCCTACTGGAGCATCGGCCGGCAACTTGCCGAGCGCGAATCGCAGGAGGGCTGGGGCGCCAAAGTGGTCACCCGATTGTCCGCCGACATCCGAACCCGTTTCCCCTACGCAAAGGGTTTCTCCCCCAGGAACCTGCGGTACATGAAGAGCTTTGCCCAGGCATGGCCCGAGTTTCCAATGTTGCAAGCGCCGCTTGCAACATTGCCCTGGTACCACCAGATCGCACTCTTGGAAAAGCTCGACGACGCCGCCACGCGCCTCTGGTACGCAGCGGCAGCTGCACAACATGGATGGTCGCGCAACGTGCTGACGCACCAGATCGAGACCCGCCTGCACGAGCGTTCCGGGCAGGCCATCACCAATTTCAAAACCACTATGGTTCCTGCCGATTCAGACCTCGCCCAGCAGGCAACCAAGGATCCCTACGTCTTTGACTTCCTGGCCATGACCGACCGTCGGAGCGAACGGGAACTGGAGCTTCAACTGGTGCAGCACGTGGAGAAATTCTTGTTGGAGTTGGGTCAAGGCTTCGCGTTCGTTGGTGAACAGGTGCGATTGGAGATCGCCGGCGACGAATTCTTCGCAGACTTACTCTTCTACCATTTGAAATTGCGCTGCTACATGGTCATTGAGCTGAAGGCCGTGAAGTTCGAACCCGGGTTCCTGGGCCAGTTGGGCATGTACATGGCCGCCGTCGACGACCTCATGGCCCATCCCGATGACAAACCGACTATCGGCCTGCTGCTATGTAAGGAAAAGAACAGCGTGGTTGCCGAGTACGCCCTGCGTGGCTTCAACGCTCCAGTGGGGATCGCGGAGTGGCGAACCTCCATTGCCGAGTCCTTGCCCGACGAATTTGTTACCAGCCTGCCCAGTATCGAAACGTTGGAAGCTGAGCTCGCCAGCCAAGCCCCCAGTCTGCCGGACTGACCTCAGACGTTGTCCTTGAACCAGGCCAAGGTGTCGTTCCAGGCCTCCGTGGCCTGGGCCTCGTTGTAGCGATCGCTTGTGTCGTTATGGAATGCATGGTCCACGCCCGGGTACACCTTGAGCTGGTGCTTGACCTGCGTCGCATCCAATGCGTCCTTCAACTGCGGCATGGAGCCGGTGATCCGCGCGTCTTTTTCAGCGTAGACACCGAAAACAGCGGGCTTGATGGTGGGGACCTTCGCAAGGTCCGGGGCGGGACCGTAGAACGCAGACGTTGCCTTCAACCCCGGGATCTCAGTCGCTGCCTGCCAGGTGATGCCTCCACCAAAACAGTAGCCGACCATGGCAATGCGGCCCTTGTCCACGAACTCCTGGCCGTTCAGATACTCGAATGCTGCCTGGAAGTCGCCAACGTGGCGCTGGGCGCCGGCCTTGGTAAGTGCACCCGGGACGGCGTCCGGATCCATGGATGCGGTGCCACCCTCCCTACTCAGGAGGTCCAGCGCCAGAGCCGCGTAGCCTTCCTTGGCAAAGCGCCGGGCGACGTCCTGGATGTGTGGCGTGAGGCCGCGGTTTTCATGACAGATCAGGACGGCCGGACCCTTTTGGCTTCCCTCGGGCCGGGCCAGGTACGCACCGATTTCAGTCCCTCCGGAATCGAACTTCACCGTGGCTGTCGCCAGGCCCGCTGTCCCTTCCGGCACTGTCAGCGGACTCTTGGCATTTGGGACGGCTGTCGTGTTTCCTGAACTTGCTGATGCCGTGGACGTTGGCATGGGGTCCCCGGTCTTTGGCACCTCGTCCGGCGTACACCCCACCAGGGTCATAGCCGCCGCGGCCGCGGTCATGCTTCCCATCATGAACGCCACGCGCCTGGTGAAAGTCCCGTGGGACATTTCGCCCGAGCGGTAATCGTCGTAGAACTCTTCGATCAAGTACTTTTCAAACTTCTCAAGCTGAACCATGACGTCCTCCCGAAGTTGGGCAGTATCTTCCTCTGCTGGAAGGACGCGGGCAAGGGCAGGAGGGTTCACCTACAGATTCGATCTGCTGCCAAAGTTCCGGGCGGTAAAAACGGTCGGTGGCTACTGACATAGTAAAAACATGAGCCGGAGTCAGCAGATACAAGCCACCCAAGCGGTCGCTTCGCTGCCTGCACGTGCTCATGCAGGCAACGTCAGCGGTGACCTGATAGATCAGCTGCGTGTTCTTGAGGACATGAAGTCTGCGATCTCAAGTTTGCAAGCGAAAATAGCCGTGGCCTTTGACCTTGCCCAGCGCCAGGAGCGCGCAGAGTCCGGAGTTCCAGGGGCTGAACGAAGCCAAGGTGTGGCGGCGCAGATCGCGCTCGCCCGGCGTGAATCACCAAACAAGGGTTCCCGGCTTCTGGGACTGGCCAAGGCGCTGGTGTCGGAGATGCCGCGCACTATGGCCGCCCTGGAGTCGGGAAAGCTCAACGAATGGCGCGCCACACTCCTCGTGAAGGAAACAGCGTGCCTCAGTGCTGAAGATCGCTGCGCAGTGGACGAGGAACTCGCCCCGGATGCGGGCACGTTCGATGGTGCCGGCGACAAGACCATCATCGCCGCCGCAAAAGCCGCGGCCTACCGTCTTGATCCTCGTTCCGTGACGCAACGGGCTGCCCATGCGGCATCGGAACGGCATGTCAGCCTCCGCCCGGCACCGGACACAATGACGATCCTCACAGCGCTACTCCCGGTCGCCCAAGGCGTTGCTGCATACGCCGCGCTCACCCGCCATGCAGACTCAGCACGCTCCGACGGGGACAGCCGGCCCCGGGGACAGGTCATGGCGGACACGCTCGTCGAACGCATCACCGGTTCGCCCGCAGGGTTCGCTGGGATCGACCTTCAACTCGTTATGACCGACCGCACCTTGCTACAAGGCGACAGCGAACCCGCAAGACGTACTGGCTACGGCGTCGTGCCCGCAGAATGGGCCAGAGAGCTCCTAACCAGCGGTGAGAGCAGGACAGATCAAGACGTCAGCATTTGGCTGCGACGACTCTTCACGGCACCAAGCACGGGCGAGCTCCTTGCCACCGACTCCAGGGCACGTTTCTTCCCCACGGGCATGAGACGGTTCATCGAAACCCGCGACCACACCTGCCGCACGCCATACTGCGACGCCCCCATCCGCCATTACGACCACATCCTGCCGTGGGCCAAAGGCGGTAAAACCACACTGAATAACGCTGCCGGGCTTTGCGAACGATGCAACCACACCAAGGAAAACCCCGGATGGAGCGTCAGACCAGAACCCGCAGAGAGACACACGCTGAAGGTCACCACGCCCACCGGGCACAACTACCACTCAACGGTTCCGCCACTGCCAGGCTATGAACGAACCCGGGTTCATTAAGGAAGTTTCGAGTCAATTGGCATGGTCCTACTGGAGCTGCCTGAGCTCTAGCGCGCATACGTCGTGCCCCGGATACGTGCCTTCCACAACTGCGCTCTTAACAACAAAACCCCACACGCCAGCACAGCGTAAGGGGCTTTGAAGATACCAAGAACTAAATCCGTTTAGAACTCCCAGTCCTCATCTTCCGTGTTGACAGCTTTGCCAATCACGTAGGAGGAACCCGAGCCGGAGAAGAAGTCGTGGTTCTCGTCAGCGTTCGGGGAGAGTGCCGACAGGATGGCCGGGTTCACGTCAGTGACGGAAGCCGGGAACATGGCCTCGTAGCCCAAGTTCATGAGGGCCTTGTTGGCGTTGTAGTGCAGGAACTTCTTGACGTCCTCGGCCAGGCCGACGCCGTCGTAAAGGTCGTGCGTGTACTGGACTTCGTTTTCGTACAGCTCAAAGAGCAACTCGAACGTGTAGTCCTTGATTTCCTGCTTGCGGGCCTCGGAAACCTTCTCCAGGCCCTTCTGGAACTTGTAGCCGATGTAGTAACCGTGCACGGCTTCGTCGCGAATGATGAGGCGGATGAGGTCGGCCGTGTTCGTGAGCTTGGCTCGCGAAGACCAGTACATGGGCAGGTAGAAGCCTGAGTAGAACAGGAAGCTCTCCAGCAGCGTCGAAGCCACTTTGCGCTTCAGGGGATCGTCGCCCCGGTAGTAGTCCATGACGATCTGAGCCTTCTTCTGCAGGTTCTCGTTCTCGAGCGACCAGCGGAAAGCGTCGTCAATCTCCTTGGTGGAGCACAGCGTGGAGAAGATGGACGAGTAGGACTTCGCGTGCACCGACTCCATGAAGGCGATGTTGGTATACACGGCCTCTTCGTGCGGAGTCAGTGCATCCGGGATCAGCGAAACAGCCCCGACTGTGCCCTGGATGGTGTCCAGCAGGGTGAGGCCAGTGAAAACACGCATGGTGAGCTGCTGCTCATCCGGCGTCAGCGTGTGCCACGACTGGACGTCGTTGGACAGCGGCACTTTCTCCGGCAGCCAGAAGTTGTTGACCAGTCGGTTCCAGACTTCCACGTCCTTGTCGTCCTGGATCTTGTTCCAGTTGATTGCTTCGACGTGGCTAAGCAGCTTGACCTTTTCGGTCATTTCATCCCCTTTAGCGTTGGGTTCTTTAAGGTAAGCCTACGACGGCGGGTGGAAACCCGCCGTCGTAATCTTTAGTTTTGAGTGCGGCAACTGCCGCAGGAAATCAACCAATCCAAGTTGATTAGAGCGCGCAGCTTACGCAGCCCTCCACCTCGGTCCCTTCGAGGGCCATCTGGCGGAGACGGATGTAGTAAAGGGTCTTGATGCCCTTGCGCCATGCGTAGATCTGCGCCTTGTTGATGTCGCGCGTGGTCGCGGTGTCCTTGAAGAACAGCGTCAGGGACAGGCCCTGGTCCACGTGCTGCGTTGCAGCTGCGTAGGTGTCGATGATCTTCTCGTAGCCGATTTCGTACGCATCCTGGTAGTACTCCAGGTTGTCGTTGGTCAGGTACGGAGCCGGGTAGTAGACGCGGCCAATCTTGCCTTCCTTGCGGATTTCAATCTTGGCGGCCACCGGGTGGATCGACGACGTGGAGTTGTTGATGTAGCTGATGGAACCGGTGGGCGGAACGGCCTGCAGGTTCTGGTTGTAGATACCATGCTCCATGACGGAAGCCTTGAGCTCACGCCAGTCATCCTGAGTAGGAATGTGGTGGCCGGCGAAGAGCTCGCGGACGCGCTCCGTTGCCGGAACCCATTCCTGCTCCGTGTACTTCTCGAAGAACTCGCCGGAGGCGTAGGTGGACTTTTCGAAGCCGCCGAACTTCTGGCCGGTCTCGATGGCCAGACGGTTGGAGGCCCGCAGAGCGTGGAACAGCACCGTGTAGAAGTAGATGTTGGTGAAGTCCAGGCCCTCTTCGGAACCGTAGTGGACGTGCTCGCGGGCAAGGTAGCCGTGGAGGTTCATCTGGCCAAGGCCAATCGCGTGGCTCTGGGCGTTGCCCTGGGCGATGGACGGCACCGAGTTGATGTAGGACATGTCCGAAACGGCGCTGAGGGCGCGGATGGACGTCTCAATGGAGAGACCGAAGTCCGGCGAGTCCATGGTCTTGGCGATGTTCATGGAACCAAGGTTGCAGGAAATGTCCTTACCCACGGTCTCGTAGCTGAGGTCTTCCGCGTAGATGGACGGCGAGGAAACCTGCAGGATCTCCGAGCACAGGTTGCTCATGGTGATCTTGCCGTCGATCGGGTTGGCCCGGTTCACGGTGTCCTCGAACATGATGTACGGGTAGCCGGACTCGAACTGGATTTCGGCGAGAGTCTGGAAGAACTCACGGGCGCTGATCTTGGTCTTCTTGATCCGCGAATCGTCAACCATCTCGTAGTACTTCTCCGTGACGGAAATGTCGGAGAAGGGGACACCGTAGACGCGCTCCACGTCATACGGGGAGAAGAGGTACATGTCCTCGTTCTTCTTGGCGAGCTCGAACGTGATGTCCGGAACCACAACGCCCAAGGAGAGCGTCTTGATGCGGATCTTCTCGTCGGCGTTCTCACGCTTGGTGTCCAGGAAGCGGTGAATGTCCGGGTGGTGGGCGTGCAGGTAGACGGCACCTGCACCCTGGCGGGCACCAAGCTGGTTGGCGTAGGAGAAGCTGTCTTCGAGGAGCTTCATCACGGGGATGACACCGGAGGACTGGTTTTCGATCTGCTTGATCGGGGCGCCGTGCTCACGGATGTTGGTGAGCGAAAGGGCTACACCGCCACCACGCTTGGAGAGCTGCAGTGCGGAGTTGATGGCGCGGGCAATCGACTCCATGTTGTCTTCGATGCGGAGCAGGAAGCAGGAGACCAGCTCACCGCGCTGGGCCTTGCCGGCGTTCAGGAAGGTGGGGGTCGCGGGCTGGAAACGGCCGTCGATGATTTCGTCAACAAGGCGGCTGGCAAGTTCTTCGTTACCGCGGGCAAGGTGCAGGGCAACCATGCAGACGCGGTCTTCGTAGCGCTCAAGGAAACGCTTGCCGTCAAACGTCTTCAGTGTGTAGGACGTGTAGAACTTGAAGGCGCCAAGGAAAGTCTCGAAGCGGAACTTCTTCTTGTATGCACGGTTGAAGAGCTCACGGATGAAGTTCATCGTGTACTGGTCGAGGGTTTCGCGCTCGTAGTACTGGTTCTTCACCAGGTAGTCGAGCTTCTCTTCCAGGTCGTGGAAGAACACGGTGTTGTTGTTCACGTGCTGCAGGAAGTACTGGTGCGCGGCTTCACGGTCGGCTTCAAACTGGATCTCGCCGTTGGGGCCATATAGGTTCAGCATGGCGTTGAGCTCGTGATAGCCCAGGCCCTTGTAGGCCTCCGGCAGTGGCTTCTTGGCCGTTTCCACAGCGCCCCCGGTTACTTCTGTTTCTGCGACAGTAGTGTCCAAAACTTTTCCAATCCTTGATTGACCCGATCGACGTCTTCCGGCGTCCCCATGAGTTCAAACCTGTAGAGATGCGGCACGTTGCACTTGGCGGCGATGATGTCCCCCGCTGCGCAATAGTTGTCCGCGAAGTTGGTGTTTCCTGCACCGATAACACCACGGATCAGTTCCCTGTTCCGTGGGTTGTTGAGAAACCTGATGACCTGCTTTGGCACTGAACCTTCGCCGTTCGTCCCGCCGTAAGTCGGCAGGACGAGGACAAAGGGTTCAAGTGCTTGAAGCGGGGCATCGTGCGCATAAAGCGGGATGCGCGCTGCATCCCTGCCCAATTTCTGGACAAAGCGCTTGGTGTTCTCAGATGTCGAGGAAAAGTAGATGAGGTGACTCCTCGTGGTCACAGTGTCCGTGTCACTGCGCACGGATGCCGTTGCCAGCGGTGCCATGGAAGTCACCTCGACTACATAGGAATTCTTGCTTGCTGTGGTGGCGAAGTCCGAAAGGAAACTTAGGCCACGGAGGAAACGGCCTGGGCCAGTTCCTCGATCTTGTCCGGGCGGAATCCAGACCAATGGTCCTGCTCGGTCACGACGACGGGAGCCTGCATGTAACCCAGCGCCTTGAGGCGTTCGAGCGCCTCGGCATCCTGGGAGATGTCGACACTCTGGTAGGCAATGCCCTTCTTGTCGAGTGCCCGGTAGGTTGCGTTGCACTGAACACAGGCCGGCTTCGTGTAAACCGTAACGGTCATGATCCCTGTCCCCTTAGTTGAAGTCTGTCGCTCTTCGTATCTGGCGGGCTCAACCGGAACTGAATACTGAATCCGATACCGGCCCGCAGGCTGCTGTGGCAGCCAACACGCTTATTTAGTCTTGTGCTGGTTTCCCGCTCAATCCGTAAACCGATACTACATGTAGTGCAAGCGCCTCGCCGGGACCCCAAGATGATGTATTACAAGTATGTCATTCAATCCACCGCTCGTCCACAGGGCAGGTGCCTCAAAATGTCCGTGATTCCGCCAAAGTGGGAGATGAAATCCACACCCTGTGGACTACTTAGCCACATTTAATCTCCAGCGTGTCGCCGGGTTCCGGCGTGTCGTGACACTTTGAAAATGTGGCGTGGCGAACAGCTAAACTCTCCTGATGGTCAATCTCCTCCACCTCCGGACGCTGATGGAAGTAACCCGGCTGGGTTCTTTCGCTGCGGCTGCCGCGCAGCTTGGCTATACAGCCTCCGCCGTTTCCCAGCAGATGGCAGCACTGGAACGCGATACGGGCGTGGAACTGTTCCAGCGTTCGGCGAGGAGCGTCATTCCCACCGAGGCGGCCATCACCATGACGCGGCACGCCTCAAAGGTGCTGACCGACGTCGAAGCACTGATGGCGGCAGCATCAAGGACCAACGATGCGCCAGCCCAGGAATTGCGGCTGGGCATCTTCCCAAGCCTTGCCACTTACGTGCTCCCGGACATCCTGAAGAATGAGCGGTGGAACGGACTCGGAATCGAGCTGCGGGTATCAGTCGCTGAACCGGCACAGACCATCCAGGGACTGCGCAGTGGCGGAGAATTGGACGTCGCCCTCGTGTACCAGGTGGGCCAGTCCGGATTGGCCTGGCCACATTCCCTGGAGCGGCAATGGATCGGCGACGACGACTTCCGCGTGGTGCTGCCCGCTTCATGGAAAATCCGTGAGGATGCCGAGATTGAAGCCGCGCACCTCTCGGACATGCCGTGGATCGTCCACCATCCGGGCACCAGCGACGCCTTGGTGATCGAACGCTTGTTCGCCAGCTGCAACCTGCACCCCCGCGTCGTGGCTTACAGTGACGATTTCCACGCCAGCCTGGAGATGACCGCGGCTGGCTTGGGTGCCTCGCTGGTACCGGAACTGGCGCTGCGCAACAGGCCACCCGGTGTCGTGGTCCTTGACGTCCCGGACATCCGGCTGGCGCGTAACGTGTTTGCGCTGCTCATCAATGAAAAGCGCACAGCGCAAGTCCAACTGTTTACGCAGCTCCTTGCCGACACCCTCCGCGGCACCTCCGAAAAGAGCGGTTTGCATCCCCTGAAATCAGCGCCTGTCAAGGGTCCGCAGCGTCGGAGGTGAATTCTTCCCAATTGCTGGAACCGGCCCGATGTTGGGGTTAGATTGATCACATGGGCAAGGTAGCAAGCACACATTTTGGGGAGATCGAGCTCAATCACGGGCGTGAACATTGCTTCGTGACCAAACACGAACTCGGCGGCAATCAGCTTGAGCTGGACCTCAACGTCACGGCGCATGACCATTTCGACGAGGCTGCCATGCACAAGGTGGACTACCGCTTGCGCTTCCTGCCGGAGCTGGTTGACCAGGTCCGGGAGATGATCGCCGATGAGCTGGACCAGGACGGCACCAATCCGCAGCAGTTCCTGCATTTCCATAGTTCCCAGCTCAAGGAAGAGCAGCTCGAATCCGTTTTCGGGGTCAGGGACAAGTCCCAGCTCACCAACGACGTCTTCCTGAAAGCCCTCAAACTGGGTCATGTGGCCATCTACCCTGGCCAGCCCGAGCGCTATTTCGTCCTGGACTTCACCCTCGGCTCGCACTTCACGGATGAGCTGCTGGTAGTGGCCGCCGGCCGCCGTCGTTGTGGCTGGCTTACTTAGCGGTTTCGAGCAGCGTGGCGCGAACCGTCTGGGTTGCCTTGACCAGGTTGCGCAGGGACTCTTCGGTCTCGGCGTAGCCACGGGTCTTCAGGCCGCAGTCCGGGTTGACCCAGAGCTGGCGCGAGGGAACGTGCTTGACGGCGGTGGCCAGGAGTTCGGTGACTTCTGCTTCACCCGGAACACGCGGCGAGTGGATGTCGTAAACGCCCGGACCAACGCCGCGGCCGAAGCCGTGTGACTCGAGGTCGTGGACGACCTCCATGCGGGAGCGTGCAGCTTCGATGGAGGTCACGTCTGCGTCGAGGCCGTCGATTGCATCGATGATCACACCGAACTCGGAGTAGCACAGGTGGGTGTGGATCTGAGTGGAGTCGGCAGCACCGGCCGTGGCGAGGCGGAAGGAGTCAACGGACCACTTCAGGTAGTCGGCGTGGTCTGCCTTGCGCAGCGGGAGGAGCTCACGGAGGGCGGGCTCGTCCACCTGGATGACCTTGATGCCGGCCGCCTCGAGGTCAGCGATTTCGTCGCGGAGTGCCAGGCCAACCTGGTTGGCGGTCTCGCCCAGCGGCTGGTCATCGCGAACGAAGGACCAGGCCAGGATGGTGACAGGACCGGTCAACATGCCCTTCATCGGCTTGCTGGTCAGCGACTGTGCGTACTCAGCCCAGGCGACCGTGATCGGGGCGCTGCGGGTGACGTCGCCCCAGAGGATGGACGGACGGGTGCAGCGGGATCCGTAGGACTGGACCCAGCCGTGGACCGTCACGTCAAAACCTTCGAGGTTCTCCGCGAAGTACTGGACCATGTCGTTGCGCTCGGGCTCGCCGTGAACCAGGACGTCGTAGCCCAGTTCTTCCTGCAGGTCCACAACGCGCTTGATCTCGTCCTTCATGAGCTTCTCGTACTGCTCGTTGGTGAGATCGCCCTTGTTGTTGCGGGCACGTGCGGAGCGGATCTCGGACGTCTGGGGGAACGAACCGATGGTGGTGGTGGGCAGCGGCGGAAGGTGCAGTGCCTCTTCCTGGGCAGCTTCACGAACCGCGTACTCGGAGCGGTTGAAGTCCGCAGCGGTCAGTGCCTGGGTGCGGGCGCGGACGTCGTCGCGGCGAACGCCTTCGGCGGTTGCGCGGGAAGCGATCACGGCGGATGCTTCGTCGATGGCAGCCTTGGCCGACGCGGGGTCCGCCAGGTAGGAAGCGAGGGTCTTGACCTCCACTGCCTTCTGGTCGGAGAAGGCGAGCCAGCTGCGCAGCTGCTCAGGCAACGCGGTTTCCTCTGCGACGTCGTGCGGGACGTGCTGGGTGGACGTGGACGTGCTGACGGCCAGCTTGCCGGCTGCAGCCTTCAGCTCATCCAGCTTCGCGGCTGAAGCGGCGAGGTCGTTGCGCCAGATGTTGTGACCGTCAACCACACCGGCAACCAGGGTCTTGTTGCCCAGGCCTGCGAGGGCAGCTGCAGAGGGAACTCCACCCTTGAAGACGTCGATGTGCAGGGCGTCGATGTTGGTGGCAGCAATCGTACCGAGCTGGCCGTCAAGCGAACCGTACGGGGTGGAGACAAGGATCTGCGGACGCTTCGCGGCAGACGTGAGGACCTCGTAAGCGCGGGCAACGGCTGCTTCGATCTCGGCGGCCGGCGTGTCCTGGTCAACAACCAGGGCCGGCTCATCGAGCTGAACCCAGCTGGCGCCAGCCTCGGCGAGCTTCTCAAGCAGCTGCACGTAAACGGGCAGGATGTCCTCGAGGCGGGACAGCGGGGCGAAACCGGCCGGGGCGTCGTCGGATGCCTTGGAGAGCAGCAGGTAGGTGACCGGGCCAACAATGTACGGACGGGTCTCAATGCCATTGGCAAGTGCGAAGGCGAACTCGTCAACCTTGGCGGTGGAGGCGAGCGTGAACTCGGTTTCCGGGCCGATTTCCGGTACCAGGTAGTGGTAGTTGGTGTCGAACCACTTGGTCATTTCCAGCGGCTGCTGTTCCTTGTTGCCGCGTGCCAGCGTGAAGTAGCCATCGATGTCCAGCTGGCCCTCAGCGTTGAGGAGCTTACCGAAGCGTGCCGGAACTGCGCCCAGGTGCGCAGTGGTGTCCAGCACCTGGTCGTAGAAGGAGAAGGTACCCGGAACAGCGGCAGCTTCAGTAAGGCCCAGGTCCTGCAGGCGCTTGGCGATGGTGAGCTGGATGTCCTTTGCTGCTGCGTCCAGTGCTGCGGCGTCGATCTTGCCGGCCCAGTAAGCTTCGACAGCCTTCTTGAGCTCGCGGCGACGGCCGATGCGAGGGTAGCCGAGCAGCGAGGCTGCCGGGAACGGAGTGGCGGGCGTGTTCTGTTCAGTCATGGGAATTCCTTGATGAAGTGGTTTGAAAAGGTTGGTGTCTTGGGTGGTCGGGAAGAGCCGACGGGTTGGTGGCAGGCTGTTAGCTTGCGTATTCCTGGCGCAGGGCCATGGTGTTTACGCGGCCAGCAGGGCGGGATGGCCGCGGCAGCGCCAGCTTGTCCAGCACGTCCAGGGCGTCGGCGTGCTCATTGAAGGTGTACAAGTGAATGCCTGGCGCACCGGCATCCAGTGCCGCATTGGCCAGATCCACAGTGGCTGCGACGCCGATTCGCCGACGGTCGGCTTCAGTGTCCACGGCAGCCAGGCGCTCCATGAGTTCCACGGAAGGGTCGACGCCGGCCAGCTCGCCGAGGCGCTTCAGGCGCCGAAGGCTGGTGAGCGGCATGACACCGGGGATGATCGGGATAGTGACCCCGGCCCGACGTGCACGGGTCACAAGGTCCGAGTATTCGTTCGCGTGGAAGAAAACCTGCGTGATCGCGAAGTCCGCACCGGAACGCTGCTTGGCCAGGAGAACTTCGACGTCGTGTCCCACACTTGGCGATTCAGGATGCCTGGTGGGGTACGCGGCCACTCCGACAGCGATCTTGCCGGCGCAAAGGAGTGCTGAACGACGCTGCTCCACGCGGCGGATCAGTTCGATCAGATCCTGGGCGTAGCGGAGTGAACCGCTGGCAGGCTGGCTTCCGTCTTTGGGAAGATCGCCGCGCAGTGCAAGGATGCCGCGGACGCCGTGGTCCAGGAGCTCACCGATGATCTCCGCCAGTTCAACCGGTGTGTTGCCTACACACGTCAGGTGGGCCAAGGGCCGAAGCGTGGTTTCGAGCAGGAGTCGGTTGATCAGGTCAACGGCGGTGTCCCGGTTGGATCCACTGGCACCGTACGTCACGGAGACGTAGTCCGGCTCGGTGGCTTCGAGTTCACGGATAGTGGTCCACAGAGTTTCTGCGGCCGCCGGGGAGCGAGGGGGAAACAGCTCGTAGGAAAGTGCTACGGGTGCCGTTCCGGCTAGGTTGGGATGTACGTCAATAAGGCTTGGTGGCGACATTTGCGTCCTTGGCTGTTCGTCATCGAACGTCACCCAATGGATCCAAGGGAACCATTGATTGCATGATCGATGAATTGAGTTTGGGATACACGAAAGAACTCCAGCAGGACGCAGCCGCGACTGGTACGCCTGGAATGAAGCTTTCCGTGTGCAAATGTCAGGCCCACATGGGGGCACCCACACCCTCCTCACCGCCCTTGCGGGGCGGATCCAACGGAGGATCGCTGACACGTTACCGCGGTAACTTGTTTATGACTCTAGGTCGTGGGCAAGGAGGGGTTCAACTCGGCCACCGAATTAAGACGCAGTTTTACGATCCGTGAAGAAGGATTTGTGAACTTTGTTCGCCAAAAGGCGCCGTAGAAACCTTCACCACGGCCTGTCTACGCTCGAGTCATTCTCGGGGCCGCGCAGGTACTCCTCGCGTTCCTGCCCTTCTGTTCGCTCCCGTTGGGCCTGTTGCGCGCTCTCTCCCAGCTTTTGCAGTTGCTCCTGCTGTGGCTCGGACGGCGAATCCTTGGCTTGCTTCTTCGCCTCGCCACTTCCCTTGGAGTCCGCAGCTATCTTGGCTTTGAGCCGATCCATGGCCGAATCCAGGGCTTTCCCCTCCCCTGACGAATTCCCGGGCCCCTCCTGCGCGCACTGCGCAGGTGAGGACTCGAGGACATCCAACGCTTCACGAAACAACGTGGCTGCCATCGGCTTATTTCCTGCAGCCAAAGCAGCATCGCCCAGTTTCTCGATACTCAACACCAGATTGACCCGCACCTGACATTCATCAGTGCCGGCACCGGCATCCAACGCCGCTTCGAAGTCCTTCCGTGCCGCCGTGAAGTCGCCGGCCAGAACATGGACGTCGCCGGATGCAAAGTAGGCTTTGTGCGGCTCGAACAGGTTGGCAACATGCAGCCAGGAAGCGGCTCCGGCTGCAGCATCCTGATCGGCCGTTTCGAAGGCCTGTGCAGCGTACCCGCCCAAGGCACCCACGCTCAGGAGTTTCGCTGCGACGGCGAGCGCCAGCAGGGCCGGCGGGGCGGACCACAGCGCGAGGCGGCGTCTGCGGCGTCGTGCGTTGTTCAT
Source organism: Paenarthrobacter sp. 10N417 (assembly GCF_056394745.1). Classification (NCBI taxonomy): domain Bacteria; kingdom Bacillati; phylum Actinomycetota; class Actinomycetes; order Micrococcales; family Micrococcaceae; genus Paenarthrobacter; species Paenarthrobacter sp. 10N417. The sequence continues at coordinate 75,562 of NZ_JBFTIL010000024.1, read as the reverse complement.
GCCTTTGGTTCCTTGGTTTTCGGGCGCAAGCTTTGACCCCGTACTTCCCGTAGCGCGGTGAGATGACGCAGGGGTTCGTGAAGGGCCAGCAGGAATCCGGCGAGCGCCAGGAGCCAGTAAAGTTCCACGCGGCCGGGTGCGTCGTCGTTGGTAGGCGTGAGGGTGCCTGGCTGGGCTTTGGCAAGCATGTCAGCCGTGGGTTGGTTCCCGGTCCGGTGGACATATGGGACATGGAGCTGAGTTGCGATGTTTTTCAGTTGCCCTTCGTCGATCCTGGACACCGCGTCCTGCCCCGAGCTCTTGTCCTGTACGTACCCGGCTTCGGTGTCTGACGGGTCTTTCATTCGGCCACCCTGCCCTGTGCCGTAACCCAGCACGGCTCCCCCGCTCACGCTGTTCGCGTCCACCGGCAGCGGCGCTGGTGCCTCGGCGGCGGTGTTCTCGCCGTCCCCGGCGTAGAAGACCAGTGCTGGACGTCCCGGGTGCTGCTCTTTGGCGGCCGCGAGCCTGTCCTTGAGCAACGTTCCTGCGCCCGCAATGCTGCTGCCGTTGGCGTACCGCGGGTTTTGCGGCTGCAGTGTTGTCATGGCGGTTTGCAGCGCGGTGGCGTCCTGGCTCAACGGCATGCGGACGGTCGCCTTGTTGTCGAAGGTGATGAGGGAAAACCTGGCTCCCGCTAGTTCCTTGGCGATCGCCATCACGTCGTGTGTTGCCCCTGACAAGCGGGTGCCTGTGCCGTTGTAATCCTCTGCAGCCATGCTGGTACTGGTATCGACAACGAAGAAGACGTCCACGTCCGCGACCGCGGTCCTCGCTTCACTGCCGGGCCACCCTGGTCGCAGTGCGGCAAGGACCAGAAGCACGACGGCGGCGCCCCGGATGGCGGCTGGCCGCACCGACCCTCGTGGTCCAGTGCTGCCGGGTCCCGGCCCGCGAGCGATGGCCCACAGGGTGAAGGCTACGACGGCGACGCCTATGGCAGCGAGGAGCGCCCACGGAATAATCGGTTGAAGCGTCACGGGTTCAGCCTCCATCCCAGGATCACCATTCCGGCACCTGCCAGCAGCGCGACGCCAAGCGGCAGCGCCGGGCTGTCGCTCACCGCAATCTGGGGTGCGGCCTGGTAGCTGCTGGCTTCGGACTCCTGCACTTTCTGGACGATCCCGGGCACTGCGTCAGGACTGTCCAGGGTGAAGTAGCTGCCCCCGGTTCCTTCGGCAACCGCCCTGAGTTGGCCGCCGGGCTGATCAGCTTGATTTCCGTAGTCGAAGTCGCCGGGGTTCAGTGCGTACACCTTGACGTTCTTGCTCCGGGCCAGCCCGCCGGCCTGCTGCAGGGTGAAGATGGGGTCACCGGAGAGGAAGTTGTCGGTCGCCAGCACAACAGACCGCGAGCGCTTGGCGTTGTCGGACTCCGATTCGACGTCCGGGAAGCTTTGCACGCAGGATGCCAGCCCATCGCCGATCAGGGACGATCCTCCCCCGTTCCATGTCCCGTCGAAGAAGGATCCAGCCCCGCTGTCCAGGGCCTTCTGAGCTGCCGTGAGCTGTTCGGCGGCGTAGTCGTAGTCGTCTGTCAGCGGGAACAATTGGACGCTGCTGCTATCGAAGATCACCATGCCTATGCGCTCGCCGTCGAATTCCCGGGCGAGTCGCTGGAACACTTTGGCGATGGCAGCGTCCGTACTGGTCATGGATCCTGAAACATCCAGGCAGAGGATGATGTCCCGGTTCCGGATTTCTGGCTGCTCCGTGGTGCGCTGGGCGGGTCTTGCCGCTGCTGTGGCTGTGGCCCCCAGGAACAACGCACCCAAGGCCATGGCGAGGACCAACGTGGCCTTGTAGCGCCGCAGAGCATCTTGGTATTCGGGAAGGTCAGTGAGGCGCTCGCCGTGTGCCACTGGCCTGCCCCTTTGCGGACGACGCCGGATCACCAGTCGGGCGGCTATCACCAGGGCCAGGGCAGCGAGGGGAAGAATCCACCAGTACGTCAGCTCCATGCCTGTACCACCTGGCGTGCGGTCTTTGCGGAGTCCCGAACGGATTGCATGGCTGCGGGCGCGAATTCGTTGGGGTAAATCAAAGCGATACCCACGGCGAACTGATCCAGTCCGTTGCCGCGCAATTCCTCCAGTGTCATGGAAGTGGCCGGAAGGCCTGTGGCTGCACCCGCAAATTCCCGCACGAGGAGGCTGAGTCGCTGGTGGGCGTCGCGCCCGGGGAGGCGGCCGGCGTCGACCTCTCTTTCGAGGGCATCTATTGCTGACAGGCACCCGGCCCGCAGCGTTTCCAGATCTTGTGACCCCCCATGCAAGCTAGCCGGAGTTTTTCGCGATGCTTTGCGGACGGGCCACAGGATCCACCCGTACCAGCACGCTACGAGAAGCAGTAGCGCCAATCCCAGCCATAGCCACAGCTGCTGATATTGAAGGGGTGCGTAGAAGCCCGCGTCATCCTGCACGGTTGCCACTCTTTGCAGACTTCGAGCCAGAGCGGTGCTTCTCCAGGAGCGCGAACACCGCCGGGAGGACGTCGCCTGTGGCACTAACCGTCTGCTCAGCAATGCCGAGCCTGCGGAAGAAGGCGCTGCGCTCCTCCGCGCGTTTCCGCATGGCGGTGGCGTATGCGGCACGAACAACACTGTTCCCCGCCAACGGCGCAGGGATCCGCTGCCCACTCCCGACGTCGAAGCTGGCCTCGTGCATGGGCGCCGGATGGCCCTCCTTGGCCAACTCAGCGTCGAGGATAGTAAGCCAAAGGACTTCATGCCGGGCCCTCAGCCGCCGCAGCAGAGTTTCCGTGCGGTGGTCGGGCTTAAACTCATCGGCGAGAACGACAACAAGCAGCCGGCCCTTCAAGAACCTGAGCGCATAGTCGAGTTGCTCGGTGATGGCGCTCACCGGCCCACCCAGGGAAATCCCCGCCTCCACTTCCCGCAGCAGCCGTTCCAAGTGCTCTTCACCGCCCTGGGGCGGGAGGTAGCGCGAGGTAACGGCCGAGCCGTGCAGGAGTCCGACATCGTCCCCGTGCCTGCAGGCGAGATAGCCCAGCACGCCGGCAGCATCAACGGCAATCTCCTTCTTGGATTCACCGGAGGCGGCATGGGCTGCCATGTTCCGTCCTGTGTCCACGAGCAACAGCACCGAATGACGGCGGACGGCCACATAGCGCTTGACCAGTGGTGATCCGTGGCGGGCAGTGGCTTTCCAATCGATGTCCCTGACTTCGTCGCCGGGTACGTACGAGCGTAATTCATCGAAGTCCAAGCTGCGGCCCTTGAAGACCGAACCGTATTCGCCATCCAACAGGGTGAGGGTCCTGCGATGGGCGAAGATGAACATCTTCGACTTCACGCGTCGGAGCAGGCTGGGCACTTTGGGTCCGCTACGGCGTCTGAACGGACGCGAGCACTGCATCAATGATGGTTTCCACGGGGACACCTTCAACCACGGCGTCGAACCCCAACACTATTCTGTGGCGCAGGATCCTGTGGGCCAGCTTCTTGACGTCCTCCGGAATGACATGATCCCGCCCATTCAGTAGTGCCAACGCCCTCGCTGCCTGGCTGAAGGCAATGCTCGCCCGGGGACTTGCACCGTACTCGATGAGGTTGGCCAAACGTGGCTCCAGGTATTGGGAAGCATGGCGGGTCACATACGCCAGGCCAACGATGTACCTGATGATGGCAGGATCAACGTAAACCCTCTTGACGAGTTCCTGCACCTGGACAATGGCGTCAAGGGAAGCAGCCGCTGGTGGCTTCTGCGCTGCGCTGAACACCCCGGCATCTATGCGCCTGATGACTTCGGCTTCCTCCGCCGGGCTCGGATAGTCCAGGACGTCCTTGAGCATGAAGCGGTCCATCTGTGCTTCCGGAAGGCGGTAGGTACCCTCCTGCTCAATCGGGTTTTGCGTTGCCAGCACCAGGAAAGGCTCGGGCAGAGGATAGGACTCGCCACCAATGGACGTCTGCCGTTCCTGCATCGCCTCCAGCATGGCGCTCTGCGTTTTGGCGCTGGAACGGTTGATCTCATCAAGCAGCACAATGTTCGCGTGAACCGGTCCCAATTGGGTGACGAACGTGCCTTTGACCGCATCAAATATCTGGGTGCCCGCGATGTCGCTGGGCAACAGGTCCGGAGTGCATTGGATCCGGCGAAAATCCGCACTCACTGACTCCGCAAGAGCTTGCGCCGCTGTGGTCTTGGCCAGACCCGGCACGCTCTCCAAAAGGACATGTCCGCCGGTCAGTAAGCCGATCACCAGCGTCTCCTGCAGCCTGGACTGGCCCACCACCTTGGTCTCGAAGCTGCGGATAATGCTGCCGACGAGCTGCTGGGCACTGGCCAAGTCCGGTGCATGGATTCCGGCCGTGGCTGTGTTCTGAAGCACTCGTGGTCCCCTCGCTGGCGTGAATCACTCTATCCAAGCCTCCCCTGAACAAGCTCGCAATGGGGAGCCCTCCCCATGCGGGCTTCTGAGGTCTATTCTTTTGCCATGCCTCAGCTACCAGTCCGCTATGAGCAGTACCTCAACGGCCAAAGCCAGCGCGTCATCGACGCCGTCCGCCCAGTTCTGTTGCAGTCCGCCGCAGACCAAAGGCATGGAGTCCGGATTATCTACAACACAGGCCCCACCGGGCACCAGGCTCATCTGGATGAGTCGATACCCTACGGCGAAATAGTCGAGGACATCGACTAGCCCTTCACCGAGCCGGACAACGCGAAGGAGCTGCCCACGCTCCGGGATACCAGCACGTACAGCAACAACACCGGCACTGAGTACAGGATGGAAAACGCCGCCAGCTGCCCATAGGCTATGGCGCCATGCTGGCCAAAGAAGCTGAAGATGGACACCGCGGCTGGTTGCTTGGCTGTGGAGAGCAACAGGATGAAGGGGACGAAGAAGTTTCCCCATGCCTGTATGAAAACAAAGATGAATACCACGCCCAGTCCCTGCCTCATAAGAGGCAGGACGACGGTGCGTAAGGCCGCCATGCTTGAGGCGCCATCCATCCATGCTGCCTCCTCCAGTTCCAAGGGAACGGAGTCCATGAAGTTCTTCATCATCCAGATGGCCATGGGCAGCGTGGTTGTAGCCATGAAGAATACGGTGGCCATCATGGAATCGAGCAACTGGAGCTGGACGAATAATCCGTAGACGGGCACCATAATGGCAGTCACGGGCAACGACGTCCCGAAAAGGACCGAGTACATGAACGGCTTGTTGAACCTGGACTGGTAGCGGGACAGCGGATACGCAGCAAGGACTGCTGCCACCAGGTTGACCGCCGCTGTTCCGGCCGAGAGAAGGAAACTGTTGGTCAGGGGCTGGAACAACAATTCCGGCGTGAACACCGCGCCAAAATTATCCATCGAAGGCGCCGACGGCACCGCCGTCTGATAGCCCGCGTGAGGATCGACGGCGGCCAGCAGCAACCACAGCAACGGTGCCACAAAGCACAAACCGATCACGGCCAAGGCAACATCTGCCGCCAGCCGCGGCTTGGACATCACGGCTTCTGCTCCCTGAGCAGGCGGACATAGACAGCGCCGAAGACCACTCCCAACACAATCAATACCGAAGCAACGGCCGTGCCATAGCCAATATCCCCGAATTTGAAGGCCTCTTGGTACGCCAACACCGGCAAGGTGGTACTGGCATTGGCTGGGCCTCCGGCCGTCATCACCCAAATAAGCGTGAACACGGCCAACGTCTGCAGGGTAATCAGCATCAGGTTGGTGGCGATGCTGCTCCTGATCAGTGGCAACGTAATGAATGCCAGGCGCTGCCAGCCTTGCGCACCATCCATCAGGGCAGCCTCCGAGACATCCTGCGGAACGTCCGCGAGGGCGGCCCTGTATACAAGCATGGAGAACGCCGTTCCCCGCCACGTGTTCGCCAGGATAATCGCGACAAGCGGGAACGTGTACAACCAGTCCGGCCCCTGCCCGCCAAAGAAGGCCAGCATCTGATTCAGAGTGCCGTCACGGTTGAAGTAGGCATAGGCCACGAAGGCAGCCACGATCTCCGGAAGTACCCAGGCGGCTACCACCGCCGTTCCCACCCACGAGGAAACTGCCTTACGTGAGCGCGTCATGAGCAGGGCGATCAATAGGCCGAGCACGTTCTGGCCGAACACGGCCGAGGCCGCGACGAAAACAACAGTCAGCCATGCCGCCAGTGGAAACGAGCCATCGCTGAACATCCGGACATAGTTCTCCAGCCCCACCCATTGTGGATCCCGGGCAGCCCGGCCTGAAAGTGCGGCATTGGTAAACGACGCATAAAAGGACCAGGCCACCGGGGCAAGCAGGAACAACAAGAGCAAGAGAACGGACGGAACGACCGGCAGGAGCCGCAGGTAGCGGCGAATCGTCATTTCGCCGCTGTCATTTCTTTGATGTCATCTCATGCCCGTCATCTGTCCAGGACCTTGTCATCGCCAACAACCTTGCGCACCGTGGCGTCATACTCGGCTGCGGCATCTTCAGGGCTTTGCTTTCCAGTGATGACAGACTCGGTGGCTACCTGGACCGCCGTCGAAATCCTCGGATAATCGGCGGTGGCTGGGCGGTAATGCGTCACCTTCACCAATTCCGACACGTCCTTGACGAACGGATTCGCCGAAACGTAGCTCGATTCCTTGGCAACATCCGTGCGGACCGCTATCTGGGAGTTGTTAACGTCAAAGGCCAAGGCATTCTTCTTGTTCAGCGCGGTGGTGAGGAACTTGAACGCCAGCTCAGCGTTCTTGCTCTTGGCACCAACTGCAAGGGTCCATCCACCGGACATACTGACGCCACCCGGTTCCTGTCCGTTCCGCGTGGGGAACATGGCCACGCCCATGTCCTGCTCGTAGCCTGCCCACTCATAGGGCCCGCCCTTTTGCCAGAACGACGGCGTGTAGGAGCCTTCCACGGTTGCCCCCAGTTTGCCCTGCGGGAACCACTCGCCAAAGACCTTCTTCCAGACATTGGCGTCGAGGGCTTCAGCCGGGCTGGTTGCGAGTTTTTCGTCGTAGAGGGTCTTCAGGAAAGCCAGCGAGTCAGTGAAACCCTGGGAACCGACTACCCACTTCTTTTCCTTTTCGTCGTACAGCGTGCTGTCAGTCCCGTAGAGGAGTTCGTAGAAGCTCTGCATGACGGTTCCCTCGCCCGTACCCTTGCCGGCGTACATGTTGAAGGGAATCACGGTTGGGTCCGAGGCTTTGATGGCACGTGCCGTGGAGAGAATGTCTTCCCACGTTTTGGGCTGCCACGGAACAGGAATTCCGGCCTTCTGCAGCACTGCCTTGTTGTACCAGATAGCACGCGTGTCAGTGCCCAGAGGCACCGCGTAAATACCTCCGTCGTCGGCCCGGCCTGCAGCTTTGGCCGCTTCATTGAACTGGGACCAGTCATCCCACTTTTCCAGGTAGCTGTCCAGCTTGAGGAGGTAACCGGCGTCGACGTCGGAACGCACCTTGAACGTGTCCTCGTAGAAGACGTCCGGCGCGGTGTCCGGGGATCGCTGGGCCAGAGCGAGCTTGGTGCCGTAGTCGTCATCGTTGGCTTGGATCGGTTCGAGATTGACCGTCACCGAAGAGTTGGCTGCCTCGAATTCTTTCTTGGCGTCGTGCATCACGGTATCCAGGGCCGTGAAGGAGTCGGATTTCTGGTAGACGATCTTCAGGGTCTTGTTCTCGGCAGTAGGCGGCGTCGAGGAACAAGCGGTTGCAGCGAGAAGAGCGGCTACGACGGGAAGGACGGTGGCAAACCTCATGGGGCGGCGCATTATGCTCCAATCGAGTCGACGTGGCGGAGTAGTTAGCCTTCCAGCAGGAGCCGTTGGGCGCGTGGTGCCAGCGTGTGCTCCAGCACGAGGCAGGCCGCACCAATGGCGCCCACATCCTCACCCACTCCGGAACCCACAACTTCAATACCGTGGATCATGCGGGCCGCACTGTTTTCAGCAATCAGGCCCGGAACACGCTCCAGGAAGTACTTTGACATCCGCCCCCAGAAAGGACCACCAAAAACAACGCGTTCCACGTCAAGGGTGTTGGTCACCACCGAGACAGCACGGGCCACAAGGGTGGCTGACTTATCAAGGATGGCGATGGCTTTTTCGTCGCCGGCATCGGCTTTGTCGCACAACAAGGCGTAACGTTCCTGTACCTGCGGCCCATCTGCGTCCTCGCCATGGCTGTCCAGCACACCGGCCGCCTCGGCCTCAGCCACCAGGACCTGTGGGATACACGAGGACTTCACGCAACCACGGAGCCCGCAGTCACACTGGGGCCCCATCGGATCAACGATGATATGGCCGATTTCGCCCGCATTGCCGGACGTTCCACGGACCACTTCATCGTTCAGGACAATGCCGCAACCAATACCGGTGCCCATATACATGAAGACGAAACTGCCGGCACCGCTGGCCCCGCCGGCCCAGGTTTCGGCCACCGCAGCACTCGTTACGTCCTTGTCCACCAGCGTCTCCAGGCCCGTGGCCTCTGTGAGGGCCTCGCGGATACGCACACGGTTCCATCGAGTCAACAGCGGAGGCTCCACGACGGAACCTTCATCGAGGTCGATTGGCCCCGGGACGGCTACACCGAGCCCCGCGATCTTGGATGCATCAACGCCCGATTCCTCAATGAGGACCTTGATCTGCTGGGCGATGCTCGTGATCACCGCGGCGGGGTCTCCACCGGGAGTAGCCATCCGCGAATGCCTGACGACGTCGCCCAGAAGATCCAGGACAACAAAGGTGATAACTGCAGGGTCAAGGTGGACGCCTACCGCATACATGCCCGATGGATTGAGCCGCAGGATGGTCCGCGGTTTGCCTGGGCCAGTACCCTCTTTGCCTGCCTCCACAATCAAGTGCTGGTCAAGCAGGCGACGGGAAATATTGGAGATGGTTTGCGGGGACAGTCCAACAATCTGTGCGAGTTCAACACGGCTGAGCCCGCCCGAAGACCGCCGGATCGCCTCCAGGATGACTGTCAGATTAAAGTCACCCATGCGGGGTAGATTCGTTCCGCGCCTCGGTGTGGGCTGCCGGATCTCAGTCACTGATTCCCCTAGTCGTTTTCGAAAAAACATCATCGTACTTCGTCTTTGTCTGAATCGTACGATACCCATGCTCACACGGGTATGCGCACACGCAGGCAACGGTGTCAGGGCTTGGTAACGATGACACTAAATTCCCGCCGTGAAGCGCGGGACCGGCTCATCCACGACGACTCCGAGTCACCGTAAACTTCGGGTTCCGGCCTTCCTCCACGGTGGGGCCAATGAGCCGCTCAAGGGCCGGCCGGTACTGCAGATGGCTGTTGTACACAGTCCACAGCTCGCCGCCGGGCGCGAGAACGCGGGCAGCCGCTTCGAACATCTTCAGGGCAGCGCCGGCATGCACGCTGGCTCCAAGGTGGAAAGGTGGATTCAACAGGACAAGATCCGCGCTGCCTGCATCAAACGTTGACAGGGCGTCGTCGTGGATCACGGAAATCCGGTCTTCCAGTCCATTGGCAGCTGCCGTGGCCGTAGCTGATGCCACGGCCGCCGCCGACTGATCAGTTGCTACCAGGCTCGCCTTCGGCTGGTGCCGTGCCAACATCGTGGCAAGAATGCCGGTCCCACACCCCAGATCCACCACCCGTCGCGCTTGCGGCATCCTGTCCAGGAAGGTCAGGAGGTACCTGGTTCCGATATCCAGGCGTGCACCGGAAAATGCAGCACCATGAGCACAAACCGTGATCCCCAATTCCGGCAACTGCTCCACCACAGGGTAGGGAGGCTCGCTCGAAACCGGCTTGGGATTGCTGGCCACCAGTACCCTGGACTTCTGCCGGGCCAACTGCGGCTGCACAGATGAGAAATAGCGGTCCAGCACTTTATTCATACCCAGGGACATGTGCTTGACGCGGCCCCCCGCGAGCAGGACCGCATCCGGCGCTGCATAGCGGGCAACGGCGTCGGCGTTTTCCTCCAGCTCCGCCAGCGATTTCGGCAACTGCATGAGCACCAGATTGGCCCCCTCCAAGAGTTCAGCGCCCAATTCGTGGGAACTGAACCGTCCCTGCAGGCCAGCTGCTTCCGCATTGCGCTGCAGCGCAAGCCTGCCGGTGTAGAGATCTTGGTTAACGCGGACGTGCCCGACGCCGGTCCCGGCCAAAGCGCCCAGCGTCAAGGCACCATACCGGTCGCCGATGACAACAACCTTGGTTTCCGGCCGGATATGATCCGAGACCGCCTGAAGCAACAGCCTGTCTGTGGCGTCATATGCCTGAAGGTTGTCCGCCTCGACATCGGGGAACCTACGAAGCCCGCCGAACAGCGACTCCAGTTCCTGTACGGTCACGATCGCGTTCTCGCTTTCCTTAAATTCGTTCGCTTTAGTGTCTCGACTTCATGCTGGCTTCGGAGGAATGTGGATGATGCAGCATGCCAAGCACCTGTTGTCGCGTCGGATGGCGAACCCATACCCTGACGGCAGCAGGCACCGGTCCCGCCCAACCGCAGAGCCAGGCCACGGGACCGCACTTAACCGGCTCCCTCCCTGAGAGCAAACCATGAGTGTCAATGTTGTCACGCAACTCCAAGTGAAGTCACTTAACTCCCCCGATGAAACGCGCAGTCCGGACAAGACAACGGTTGAGATCGTTACTGTCGGAGACTACACAATCGGCCGAACCACCTTTGAACCCGGCTGGACATGGGACGACTGCATCAAACCAGTAGTCGGAACAGACTCCTGCCAATTGAGCCATGTAGGCTTCTGCGTCTCCGGCTCCCTCGAGGTGGAAACCAATGACGGTGGGCAGGTCAGCATTTCCAGCGGTGATTCCTACTCGATCCCACCGGGACACCATGCCCGGGTGGTAGGCGATCAGCCGTTCCAAGGCATCGAATTCCTCAGTGCAGCCGAGTTCGGCGTCCGTCCGGAGTAGGAATCCGGCCTCCTCACCCGCTAAGGCAGGCATCCCTCAAGGGAACCAGAAAGCAAAAGACCCCGCTCACCCGAGCGGGGTCTTTTATCCGAAGTGGAGCTGAGGGGACTCGAACCCCTGACCCCCTGCATGCCATGCAGGTGCGCTACCAGCTGCGCCACAGCCCCGGATCTTGTTGATTTCCGTAGGAAGATTTCCCTTCCCGCCGAAGCAACTCGTCAATACTAACCACAATCCCCCGAGAAGCGAAATCACAGGAGAGTGATCCCCATCACCGGGATTCTGGGTATTTCCGCCCTGCTGAACTCGTAACGCCGCAGCCGGGGTGCGCTGGATTGCTCCACCGCACCTCCCCCCAACGGCTGCACGGGAGTCCCTCCGGTTCGGACCGGCGACTCCTTCTGAAGTCTAGAATCATGGGAAGGATAAACCAAACCGTCCAGTCGGTTTTAGCGACCTGAATTTAGGCACGGTGGTAGCGTAGTGGGGTCCGGCGGCGCGTTTTTGCTTGCCACCACACCTCGGAATAACTGAGAGGCTCCCCACCCTCCATGCAGCAACGTGCGAAAGACACCCGCCTTTCCGTCATTGAAGGCGCCGCCCATGTCTTCGCAGAAGTTGGATACGGCAACGCAAGCCTGAGCGACATCACCAAGCGTGCCGGAGTGACCAAGGGAGCACTGTACTTCCACTTCACGTCCAAGCGGGAGCTCGCCTTGGCCGTCATCCAGGAGCAGCATGCGTTGGTCCTCGCGGCGGGTGCTGGCATTGTGGCCTCAAGCATGCCTGCCCTGGAGAAGATCATTGCGCTCTGCAGGATGTTTGGCAGGCAATTACTGGATGAAGCGATTGTCCAGGGCGGAATCCGCCTGACGTTCGAAGCATCCGCGTTTGATGCCGATATCTCGGACCCCTACCAGGACTGGATTGAAACGGTGGAGCAACTGCTTCGCAAAGCCCAGGACGAGGGGACCGCTCGGACCATGCTGGATCCCGCCGCCTTTGCCCGCTACCTGGTTGCTTCCTTCACCGGAGTCCAGATGGTTTCCAACGTCCTCACTGCCCGCACGGACGTACTTCGCCGCATTGACGAGATGTGGGAATTCATGCTGCCAGCAATCGAAGCGGATGCTGGTGCCTAGCAGGTCGCAGCCAGGGCGAAAGCCACACAAAAAAGGCCCTGCCCTTCTTCATCACGAAGAAGGGCAGAACCTCAAGAGTGGAGCTGAGGGGACTCGAACCCCTGACCCCCTGCATGCCATGCAGGTGCGCTACCAGCTGCGCCACAGCCCCATATCCTCGCTGCTTCAAAGCTGTTCACGCCGAAGCAACTCAAATATCTTAGAACAGCGTTTCCGAAAATTCCAAATCGGGCATATTCGGATGCCGGCCCATGTTTAGAGCTCTGATTCCCCTGCTGGCGCGGCCTTTGCCGAGGCGTCATCCCCGAGTTCAAGGTCAACTACAGGGCAGTCCTTCCAAAGGCGCTCCAGCGCGTAGAAAACACGGTCCTCGGCGTGCTGGACGTGGATGACGATGTCAGCGTAGTCCAAAAGCACCCAGCGGCCCTCGGATCGTCCTTCACGACGCACCGGGCGAAGGTCCTGCTTCATCAGCTCTTCCTCGATGCCATCAACGATTGCGTTGACCTGGCGTTCTGTGGGCGCAGATGCAATGAGGAAGATGTCAGTCAGGGCCAGGCGTTCGCTGACATCGAGGGCAACGATGTCCTCTGCCAGTTTGTCGGCCGCAGCACGCGCGGCGTGACGGGCGAGAGTGATGGATTGTTCATGTGCAGACACGGGGACTCCTTGTTGTGGCCAGTGGCCTGTAAATGGCGTTAGCCGGGTTCTAGCGAAACTAGCCGCTGGTGATCATGATGATGCCGACGATGAGCGCGAGAACACCCAACGCCAGGACGCCGAGCTGCAGCAGCCTGTTGCGCTGTGCCCGGGCCAAGCCGGCCGTGTTGGCGTCCAGCGGGTCAAGCCCATAGGCCGCACTGGCAGAAACCGGCGGGCGTTGCGTTTCTTCAAGCTGTTCGTCGACGGCGACAGGCCGCTTCCGCGCGTTCCTTGCCACAGCCTCGGCACGCGCGAGAACACCCGAACGGCCACGTGTGCCTTTTCCGTTTGCCGGGGCCTTCGCGCTCTCAAGCGTGGGACCCGACGACGTCACGAGCGGCACGAATGTGGTGCTGGGACGCTTCATGACCGGGCGTTCAATGCCGGGAACCTTGACGAACTCCAGTGGCGTGACCATGGCAAGGTTGTTGGCAGTGGACGGACCTACCGAGGCTGCAGCTGGCACCTTTGCTTCGGCTTGGTTCTGTTCGGCAAGCTTCTGCTTGGCCGCGGCCCGCTTGTTCAGCACCGCAGCACGCTCGGCAAGGGCAATCTGCTGGGCGAGGATTTCAGGATCGACAGCCAGTGGATCTTGCTCGGCAATGTGCTCAAGCTTGGCGGTTTGATTCTGGACCTGGGCAGCAATCAGTTCACGTACCGCGAGTGCCTGCTCCACAGACATTTCAGATTCTGCGGTACCAGCGCTGGCTGCCGAATCGTCGTCGGAACCCTTGGCGCCCGCATCAGGCGCTGGGGCGGCCTTAGCAGCAACCGGTTTGTCGGTCGGTTTATCGGCTGGCTTTCCGGAAGGTATGGGAACAATGGGGTTGGCAGAGGTGGCTACTTCTGCCTGGAGTTGCTGCAGGCGAAGCTGGCGACGTGTTGGTGGGCCGCCGCCGGAGAGCTGCTCTTCCTTGTCTGCGAGCTCTTTGATGGTACGCAGCGCAGCGCGGTCGCGGGCGCGGATCTGGGAGGACCGCTCCTGCGCGGCGGCACCCACTGCGTCTACAGGCGCGTCAGCAGCACGGCGATTACGACCAGTTACAGCATTCTCCGCTGCATCCACTACCTGGGGTGGTGTAGCTTCGGCCTGCGGCTCCTGGTTCTCTTCGCGGGCGCGGCGAAGCTCACGCCTGCTGCGGATGGGTCGCTGTTCCTGGCTGCTCATTCAAAACTCATTCAGTACGTGCTTGGTCGTCTGATCCGGATAATGCGGGGGCCAGCTCCCCTGTCCCTGGCCGCGCGGTACCGGAGTGTGCGGCGTACAGACCATATTTGGCGATGTACTGCACCACGCCATCGGGCACGAGGTACCAGACGGGGTTCCCCGCACCTACGCGTGTTCGGCAATCCGTTGAAGAAATCGCCATAGCCGGAACTTCCAGGAGGCTGACGTCTTCCCTGCCCATGCCGTCCAATTCGTGGCCAGGGCGCGTGACACCAACGAAGTGCGCCAAAGACCAGAGTTCGTCAACGTCTTTCCAGGACAGAATCTGCGCCAAGGCGTCGGCGCCGGTGATGAAGAACAGATCAGCGTCGGGTCGCTGGGCCCTTAGATCGCGCAGGGTGTCGATGGTGTAAGTGGGTCCGGGGCGGTCAACATCAACCCGGCTCACCGTGAACCTCGGGTTTGACGCCGTGGCGATCACGGTCATCAAGTAGCGATGCTCGGGTTTGCTGACCTGCTTGCTGGACTTCTGCCAAGGTTGGCCAGTAGGCACGAAAACGACTTCGTCGAGATCGAACTTGGCGGCAACCTCACTTGCAGCCACAAGGTGGCCGTGATGGATGGGATCAAAAGTTCCACCCATCACGCCCAGCCGGAGCCTGCGCTCCGACTCCCCGCGCGGAGTTGCGGCGATAATGTTAGTGGCCCTGCTTGTGGGTGTGCTTGTTCGGGTGCTGGCGGTGCGGATCCGAGTGCTCTTCTACAGCCTCGTGACGGTTGCCGAGGTTGGTGTAGGAGAGAGCAACGAACATCAAAACCAGCAGGAGAGCAAACATGCTGACTCCGAAGACCCACGGCTCGGCCCAGAGCGGGGCGGGCGCTTCGTGGCCGCCTTCTGTTTGGGCTGCTATGGACGTGGCGATCTGCTGAAACAGCATCTTCTCCCCTAGTTGGTTCTCAAGGATTTTCGACGGCGGGACTCCCCGCCGTTCCGGACTTCTGTTCTATGTTACCGCGTAGCTAGCCGCGGATCTGGCCTTCGCCCTGGACGATCCACTTGGTTGTGGTGAGTTCCGTGAGGCCCATGGGCCCGCGGGCATGCAGCTTTTGGGTGGAAATGCCCACTTCTGCTCCGAGCCCGAGCTCACCGCCGTCGGTGAAACGCGTGGAAGCATTGACGATGACGGCGGCCGAGTCGATTTCAGCGATAAATCTTTCGGCGTTGGCCAGGTTGTTCGTCAGGATCGCTTCGGTGTGTCCAGTGGTCCACTTCCGGATGTGATCAACGGCATCATCAAGGTTGTCCACCATGGCCACAGCGAGGTCCAGGTCCATGTACTCGGTGGCCCAATCGTCGTCGTCGGCCGGAACGGTTTCCACGTCCTCGCCCAAGGCAGCGGCGATCCGGTCATCCACGTGGAGCGTGACTCCGGCAGAGCGGAGTGCGGCTGCAACGGCAGGCAACACAGTGGAGCCCGAGTGAACGAGGAGGGTCTCGACGGTGTTGCAAACGCTGGGACGCTGTGTCTTGGCATTCAAAAGAATGTCAACGGCCATCTCTTCGTTTGCTGATTCGTCGATGAAGATATGCACGTTGCCTTCACCCGTTTCAATAACGGGCACGGCAGAGTTGGTCACGACAGTCTGGATAAGGTCCCGTCCACCGCGGGGAATCAGGACGTCAACGCGGCCACGGGCACGCATGAGCACGTTGGCGCCCTCACGGCCATACTGGTCCACGGTCTGCACAGCATCAGCAGGCAGGCCTACCGAATCCAGAGCTTCCCGAAGAATCTGCACCAAGGCCTCGTTGGTGTTCGCAGCTGCCGATCCGCCACGCAGGATGACGGCGTTACCGCTCTTGAGTGCCAAGCCGGCAATATCCACCGTGACGTTGGGGCGCGCTTCATAAATAGCGGCAACAACGCCCATGGGGACATTGACCTGGCGCAAGCGCAAGCCGTTGGGAAGGGTCTGGCCGCGGACTACGTTACCCACGGGATCCGGCAGGCCAGCCAGGTTCTCCAAAGCCGCAACCAAGCCATCAATGCGGGCAGGTGTCAGTGTCAGCCGGTCCAGGAGTGCGGCAGACGTACCATTGGCGCGGCCTGCGGCGACGTCCTTCGCGTTTGCGTCCAGCACGTGCTTCCGGCGCTCCTGAAGGGCGGTCCCGATGGCACGCAGGGCGCGGTCCTTCCAGGCCCGGTTGGCCTGACCCATGCGTCGGGCAGCCTTGCGGGAGCGGTCTGCAATCGCATGTACTGCGGTTTGGACGTCTTCCGGTGACAGCGGAGCGCCTCCTGCCACAGGGCTCTCCGGCGTCTGGCCGGCGGCACCGGAAACGTCGGAAATCACAGGGGCGTCAGGGGTCAGCGCTTCAGTCATGCTCCAAGTTTAGATGAGCGAACGGCCTGAAGGAGTACGAGGTCGTCAACATGAACAACTTCGCGGTCGTAACCCCTGCCCATCGCCTGTCCGAGCTCCTGTGTAGTGCGGCCAAGCATGCGGGGAAGCTCTTCCGAGGAATAGTTCACCAGGCCACGAGCCACAACAGTTCCATCCAACGCCACCATTTCCACAGGGTCACCTGCTTCAAAATCACCGCTGATGTCCGAAATGCCCGCGGGAAGGAGCGACCTGTGCCGGTCGCGCACGGCTTTCACCGCGCCGTCGTCGAGTACCAAGCGCCCGTGAACCGTTGCCAGGTGGGCCAACCACAACAGGCGGACGGGCTTGCGGTTGCCGTTCACGGCGAACCACGTTCCCACGTCCTCCCCCGCAAGGGCTGCCGCAGCGTTCGCCGTGGACGTCACCAAGGCGTGGATGCCCGATCCCGCCGCAATGGACGCGGCCTCCACCTTGGTCATCATGCCGCCGGTACCCACACCTGCTTTGCCTGCCTTGCCAATAGTCACGTCCTCGAGATCCTGCGGACCTCGAACCAACGCGATCCGTTTGGCCCCATGGGAGGGCGGACCGTCGTAGAGGGCATCGACGTCGGAGAGCAGCACCAGCGCGTCGGCGCGGACCAGGTGTGCCACCAAGGCCGCGAGGCGGTCGTTGTCGCCAAAGCGGATCTCGTGGGTAGCAACGGTGTCGTTCTCATTGACAACGGGAACGACGCCAAGGTTCAGCAAGCGGTCCAGAGCCCGGAAGGCATTGGTGTGCTGCGTCCTGCGCATGAGGTCGTCAGCCGTCAGCAGGACCTGGCTGACCGTGACGCCATGCGCGCTGAAGGCTTGCGTATAGCGCGCCATCAACAGGCCTTGCCCTACACTCGCCGCGGCTTGCTGCGTCGCAAGATCCTTCGGGCGCTTGGCCAGCCCCAACGGAGCAAGGCCGGCTGCAATAGCACCCGAAGAAACGAGGATGATTTCAGTACCGGCATTTCGCTTGTGCGCCAGCGCATTCACCAGCGACGTCAGTGATTTCTCGGAGATGCCACCCTTGATACTGGTCAGCGAGGACGAACCAACTTTGACCACAATCCTCTTGGCAGTGGCGAGGGCCTGGCGCTCAAGAACTTCTTCGTTCGGAATTTCGACGGTCCTAGTCGTCATCACCGGTATCCAGGTTGCCTTCCGTCACAGGCTGGGCACGACGGCGGCTGACGGACTCAGTCCAGATGCCCGCCTTGCGCTCGGCTTCCAATTCGGCACGGGCGGCAGCCTTGGCTTCGCGTCGCTCAAGCTGTTCATCGCGCTTCTGTGAACGGGTGGGACGGTCGCCGATGTCGGCAACGCGGATGTCGGTACCGCGGGGAGTTGCCAGCAGTTCGGCACCGGCCATCATGGTGGGCTCCCAGTCAAAGACCACGCCATCGTCCTCACCGATGACTACGGTATCGCCAGGCTTGGCACCAACCTTGAAGAGCTCAGTCTCGACGCCAAGCTTGGCCAGGCGATCAGCCAGGTAGCCGATGGCTTCCTCATTGGTGAAGTCGGTCTGCTTGACCCAGCGGACAGGCTTCTCGCCGAGGACGCGGAACAACGGCTCGAGGTTCTTCTCCTCGCGGCGGATCCGGAATCCGCTCTCGTTGACGGCGCGGGGACGAAGGACAGGCGGGGCAACCTTGGGAGGCGCAGTCTCAACGGCGTCCCGTGCAGCCTTGACGATCTCCGCCATGGCGAAACCAAGCTGGCGCAGGCCTTCATGGCTGGTGGCCGAGACTTCGAAGACCCGGTAGCCGCGTGATTCGAGTTCCGGACGAACGAACTCAGCCATGTCCTTGCCGTCCGGGAGGTCCACCTTGTTCAGGACAACAAGCTTGGGACGTTCGTTCAACGGCACAACTTCGCCGTCGACGCCGGCATAGCTCATGTCAACGGCGTACTTTTCCAGTTCCGCCTCG
The DNA here is from genome assembly GCF_056394745.1 of Paenarthrobacter sp. 10N417. Lineage (NCBI taxonomy): Bacteria > Bacillati > Actinomycetota > Actinomycetes > Micrococcales > Micrococcaceae > Paenarthrobacter > Paenarthrobacter sp. 10N417. The sequence continues at coordinate 57,264 of NZ_JBFTIL010000024.1, read as the reverse complement.
ATGATGGCCAAATCGGAGAGGGGATCACGGTCCGATTCCAAAGTTCCGCAGTCCAGGACGTGAACCAGGGCTGCGCAGCGCTCGACGTGGCGCAGGAAGTTGTGGCCAAGGCCCTTGCCCTCGCTGGCGCCCTCGATCAGTCCGGGCACATCGGCGATGGTGAAGCGGATGTCGCCAGCCTGGACGACGCCAAGGTTGGGAATGAGGGTGGTGAACGGGTAATCGGCAATCTTGGGCCGGGCAGCTGACATCGCTGCAATGAGGCTGGATTTTCCTGCGGACGGAAATCCGACCAAGGCGATATCGGCGATGGACTTCAGCTCCAGGACGATGTCGCTGGATTCGCCCTCGATGCCAAGCAGCGCAAAGCCGGGCGCACGGCGTTTCTGGGAGGAAAGTGAGGCGTTTCCGAGGCCTCCCTGGCCACCTGCAGCCGCAACATACTCCGTGCCCTCGCCAACAAGGTCGGCCAGGACTTCGCCGTCCTTGGTCTTCACCACAGTGCCGTCCGGCACGGGAAGGATCAAGGTTTCGCCGTTCTTGCCGCCGCGCCAATCGCCCATGCCGGGGCCACCGTTGGTGGCATGGCGGTGGGGGGCATGGTGGTAGTCCAGCAGGGTGGTGGTCTGCGCGGACACCCGGAGGATGACGTCTCCACCATTGCCACCATTGCCGCCGTCGGGTCCGCCGAGTGGCTTGAACTTTTCGCGCTTAACAGAGACACAGCCGTGGCCGCCGGTTCCGCCGGATACGTGCAGGACTACCCGGTCTACAAAGCTCGCCACGTGAATCTCCTCTTGCTGTTGCCAGCGCTGTTGCATAAATCAGAGCGCCATAGACGCCCTAATCGATTGTAATGCGGTTAAAAGAACGGTGGAGCGGGCCGTTTGGCCCGCTCCACCGGTTCAGAACTTGTTGTTACTCTGCAGCTGCAGCAGCAACGATGTTCACTACGCGACGGCCGCGGCGAGTACCAAACTCAACCGCACCGGCCTCGAGTGCGAACAGGGTGTCGTCGCCACCGCGGCCGACGCCTGCACCGGGGTGGAAGTGGGTTCCACGCTGGCGAACGATGATCTCGCCTGCGGAAACTACCTGGCCACCGAACCGCTTGACGCCGAGGCGCTGTGCGTTGGAGTCACGACCGTTGCGAGTGGAGCTCGCGCCTTTTTTGTGTGCCATGTGAAATGCCTGCCTCTAAATTTCTGGGGAAACTGAAAATCTGAACAGAGTAACCGAAGTTACTTGATGCTCGTGATCTTGATCTTGGTCAGTTCCTGACGGTGACCCTGGCGCTTCTTGTAGCCGGTCTTGTTCTTGAACTTCTGGATGACGATCTTGGGACCGCGAAGGTCCTCAAGGATCTCAGCCGTGACCGTGACCTTGGCCAGGTCCGCAGCAGCGGACGTGACCTTGTCGCCGTCAACCAGGAGCAAGGCGGGCAGCTCAAGCGTGCTGCCGGCTCCACCGGGGACGCGGTTAAGCGTTACGTAGTCTCCAACGGAAACTTTTTCTTGGCGGCCGCCTGCGCGGACAATCGCGTACACCACTTGGGTACTCACTTCTCTCGACGTTTCTTACTAAATTTGCGTGCGGAACCTTAACCGGAATCAGGCTTGGTTCGCGCTGTGCCTCAACGCCGTGGACTTCAGATCGAAGCCCGCGAGTCATCCCATGAACAATTCCAAGGGGCATAACCCAAGTGTTGGCGTAAGCACCGAAGATCAAGATTACGCTAGTTTGACCTTCAGCTGCAAATGAGGCCGCGTCCGGAGGCTATCGGGTGACTTGCATCACCAGTTGTAACGGACTCTCCCGGCACCGTGCCCATACAGCCTACAGGGTTTGTGGAGGAATACTGCGATTTGGCCGACGACGCGCTGGAGTTTTGTGGAATTGCCCCAGAAGGCAACCTCGGAAACCCTGCTCAGGCGAAGAGCCTGGGTGCATCAAAGAAGGCTGTCTCGTAGCGGCAAGACTGTGCGAAGGCCTCTACCATGGCCTCGCGTTCCTGCGCGGAGGCGAAAATTGCGGCGGCATCGGTAAAGTCGATCGCCTTCCGGGTTGCGGCAGCAAACTCCTCGTCCGCGTACGTCTTCAACCACTCGGCGTAAGGGTGGTCGCTGGGAGCGCCTGCTTGGACATACCCCGCGTGAAGTTGCTGCCCTACCTCCGCATACAGCCAGTAGCAGGGCAGGATTGCCGCCAGCAACACGGCGTAACTGCCGGAGGCTGATGTGGCCAGCAGGTGGTCCACGTACGACCTTGTCACGGGTCCGGTCTGTGTTGAGGCCGAGCGCGTGCTCAGCCAGTTCCGATGGAGCTCGGACTCCACTTCAAGGCAGAGTTGCGATGACTTCGCCCAGAAGAGCTGCTCTTCTTCAGTGGGGGCAAGTGCACCTGCGCGCGCCAAAACCCGCGAGTAGCCGTTCAGGTAAATGGCGTCCTGGGCCAGGTAGTAGTTGAACTCGGGCTCCGGGAGCCGGCCTGACTGCAGGCCCTGGATGAAGGCGAGACCGTAAATCGCATCCAATTCCGGCGCAGCTTCGGCCCACAGCCGCGCGGCAAAGTCGCCGGATTTCCCGGCAGGATTCAGCGCTGGCTCCATGTGGTGGAAGTGGTGGACCGGCCCGCTACCCTTACCCACCTTCAGCCCGTCGGCCGCCGCGAGGGCCTGCAGCAGCCACGGCTTTACCTCGCGGAGAGACGCCTCCCAGTCGCCGGTGCGGGCTTGGACCGTGGCCAACGCCGAGGAGAGCGAGCACCCCGTTCCGTGGCTGTTCCTGGTATCAACGCGGGGCCCAGGCACCTCGATGACGTCCTGTCGCAGCAAACCGCTCGTATTGACCAGCGCATCGGGACAGTCGTTTCCTGCCAAGTGGCCGCCCTTTACCAAAACCGTCGTTCCACACTCAGCAGCCAGGCGTTTACCCTGGTCAAGCGCCGTAGCCCAGTCGGGGGCTTCGGGCTCCCCCAGCAACATCGCCAGCTCGGGAAGGTTTGGGGTGACGAGATCCGCCAACGGCAGGAGGCTGCGCAGCGCAATTTCGGCGGTCTCCCGCAGAAGGCGGTCGCCGCTGGTGGCAACCATCACCGGGTCAAGGACCACGACGGCGGGACGCACCTCTTCGAGCCAACTGCGGACTTCGTCGATGACGGCCGCATCACCCAACATCCCGATCTTGACCGCATCAATCTCAATATCGCTGCTGATCGCGTCCAGTTGCTGACGCAGGAACTCGACGGGCGGAACATGGACTGCACTGACGCCCAACGTGTTCTGGGCCGTCAAAGCCGTGATGGCAGCCATGCCATAGCCCCCGTGCGCTGCGATGCTCTTCAAGTCTGCCTGGATTCCGGCGCCGCCAGAAGGATCCGAGCCGGCAATGCTGAGCACCCTCGGATGTGGCCGGGCCGGGACTGCTCCCATACCCGCGGCGCAGACAGGGTAGACAGCGGAATTCGACGATGAAGCCATGGTGGACATCCCTTCGCCGGTGCTAACCGGACAGGTTCAACGGGTCTGGATCTCAGCCTGGCCCGTGCCCGGCACCCCGTGTCAGTTTCCTAGCGTAGCCCGGAAGCCCCTCGCCCCGGGAACCGGACAGCTTCGGGGAATCGATGTGACTGGCGGGCAACGAAAGAGCCCCGCAGTATCCGCCGTAAACGGATGCTGCGGGACTCTTTGGTTGCTTAGTGACTGGTTGCCCTGCTTACAGCTCTGAAGCGGGAACTCCCACCCCAAGGATGATGGGTTCGTCCGCTACCTTCTTTTTGGCCGGCTCTTCCGCTGCCGGCGCCTTGGCCTCATGGGCAGATCCGCCAGCGGCAGCAGCAGTTACCTCGTGGTGTTCCACACTGGTTTCGTTTGCGGCACCCTGCGCCCTGCTGGCACTGCGGTTCCTCCGGCCACGACGACCACGGGCACGCGACGAATGATCGTGCTCATCGGTAGTGCCAGCAGAAGCACTGGCAGGGGAAACGGCGGCAGCAGCCGCAGGTTCGGAAACCGAAGCCGTGGCCTCTTCCTCCGCAGACGGCGGGGCACCGAGGTGCGAGAACGCCTCGGCCAGCAGGTCCAGGCTCATGGCCGGCTTGCCAGCAGTTGGTTCCTCATGATGTTCCACAAACGGAAGAGCCACTTCTTCGCCACCGAAACGCAGAACAGGAGTGGCGCGCGCTTCCCGAACCGCAGCCTCATGACTGGCCGTATCAGGTGCAGCCGGAACGCCAGCCTCGCCGGTTGCAGCCTCAGGGGCAGATCCATCGGTGTGACCCTGCTGGCCTGCTGCACGGGCCTGCTCCTCCGCGCGGTGAACCTCGTCATCGTGCAGGTGGGCGGCATGTGCTGCAGCGGCGATCGTGGCAAGAGCTGCCCTGGTCGCCTCAGCCTTCGCCTGGCGGACCGGGTCCACGGACTCCGTGGTCGCAGGAGCTGCGGGGGCGGCCGGCGTGCTGTGGACTGCAGGAGGCACTTCGGCCATTGCCGGTCCCCCACCCTTGCCACGGCGGCGCTTACGATCAGTGCGTGCAGCAGGCTGTTGGGGTTCGACGTGCGGGCGGTGATGCTCGGCAGCAACGACGTTGGCGCGTCGGTGCTCCACCGGCTCATCATGGGTGACGACACCCCGTCCGGCACAGTGCTCGCACTGCTCACCGAATACCTCGAGCAGGCCGGTGCCCATGCGTTTGCGCGTCATCTGCACCAGGCCCAGCGATGTCACTTCGGCCACTTGGTGTTTGGTGCGGTCACGACCCAGGCATTCCACCATTCGGCGGAGCACCAGGTCACGGTTCGATTCGAGGACCATGTCAATGAAGTCGATGACGATGATGCCACCAATATCGCGCAGGCGTAGCTGGCGAACAACTTCCTCGGCTGCTTCAAGGTTGTTCTTGGTCACGGTTTCTTCCAGGTTTCCACCGCTGCCGGTGAACTTGCCTGTATTAACATCCACCACGGTCATGGCTTCGGTGCGATCGATGACAAGGGAACCACCAGACGGAAGGAAAACCTTGCGTTCCAGCGCCTTGTGGATCTGTTCGTCGATCCGCCAGGCAGCAAAAATGTCCTGGTCCTTGGTCCACTTCTCAAGGCGGCCCACCAGATCGGGAGCCACGTACGTAACGTAAGCCTCGATGGTGTCCCAGGCGTCGTCCCCGGAAACGATCAACTTGGAGAAGTCTTCGTTGAAGACATCCCGGACAACCTTGATGGTGAGGTCCGGTTCGCCGTAAAGCAGTTCCGGAGCCAGCACCTTCGTGGAGGACGCCTGCCCTTCAATGCCTTCCCACTGCGCGCGCAGACGGTTGATATCGTGCGTCAGTTCTTCCTCGGAAGCACCTTCAGCGGCTGTGCGCACAATGACGCCGGCGTTCTCCGGCAATCGATCCTTGAGGATGCGCTTGAGGCGGTTGCGTTCGACGTCAGGAAGTTTGCGCGAGATACCGGTCATGGAACCGCCCGGCACGTACACAAGGTAGCGGCCCGGGAGGGAGATCTGGCTGGTGAGGCGGGCACCCTTGTGTCCAACCGGGTCCTTGGTGACCTGCACCAGGACGGAATCACCGGACTTCAGCGCATTCTCGATCCGGCGCGGCTGGCCCTCAAGGTTCACTGCGTCCCAGTTCACTTCACCGGCATACAGCACGGCGTTACGGCCACGTCCGATGTCAACAAAAGCAGCCTCCATGGAAGGCAGAACATTCTGGACCTTGCCCAGATACACGTTGCCAATGAGGGAGTCCTGCTGGGTCTTGGACACAAAGTGCTCGGCCAAGACGCCGTCTTCAAGGACCGCGATCTGAATTCTGTCGTCGCGCTGGCGGACGATCATCTGGCGATCCACGGACTCGCGGCGGGCAAGGAACTCAGCCTCGGTAATCACCTGGCGGCGACGTCCGGTCTCGCGGGATTCGCGGCGGCGCTGCTTCTTGGCCTCAAGCCTGGTGGAACCCTTAACGCTGGTAACGCGGTTTGACGGGGCCGTCTCAGTGATCGGGCGGGGCGCGCGGACACGGGTCACCGTGTTGGGCGGGTCATCGTCAGAGCCGCCCGTCAGTTCGAGATCCTGGTCACCCCTGCGGCGACGGCGACGACGACGCGACGTGACGCCCTCTTCGAGGGCTTCCGCTGCCGGAGCTTCTTCTTCGTCCTCAGTCTCAGTGCCGTCCTCGGCATCGGACTCGTCGCGTTCGTTTCCGCGCCGACCACGGCGGCCACGGCTCCGGCGACGACGACGGCTGCTGGAATCCTCCAGCTCCTCGGTTGTCCCCGTTTCCGGAGTTTCTTCAGTCTCTTCGGCCTTTTCCTCGACGGCCGGACGTGCCACGGTGCTGAGGTCAGGGGCCTGGAAGATCATGGACGTAATGGAGACCGGCTCCAGGAACAAAGACGTTGAACCGGGGGCGGACTCCTCGGCAGCTTCAGCCTCTTCCTCGGCGGGAATGGTGCCTTCTACGGCAGCATCCGGCGCCGGCTGGGACCCGRCATCCGGCGTCGTGATTTCTTCGGTGGTTTCCACAGCGGCAGAGGCTGCAGGCGTCTCAGCGGCCGTTGCGTCAGCTGCGTTTACGTCCTTGGGCTTGGTAGTCCGACGACGGCGGACCGGCTTTTCAGGGGCAGGTTCGGCATCGGTTTCCGGCTGGGACGCTACCCCGGCCTGGTCATCAAAACCGGGGAGGGGCTCGGCAGGCACTGTTGTCTTGCGCGCGCGGCTACGGCGTGCCGGCGCCTTCACGGCTGCTTCGGTGGGTTCAGTACTGGTGGCTTCTTCGGCAGCTTCCTCAGAAGCGACAGCTTCTTCAGTACCGGCTGTTTCGACCGCTTTGGGCGCAGCCTTGCGCCGTGTCCGGGTGGTCTTTTTGGGCGCTTCCGCAGTTTCCGCGGTAGCTGCCTCTTCATTAACGGCTACAACCTGGTCATTATCCATATGTGGCAACACTCCTGCCCCAGCGACGCCGCCACATCCGGCGCCCAGTGGGGCAATTATTTGTCAAAACCCTCAGGCGTTGACAGAAGTCGGTAGTATTCCTTCCGGTTCGCACCATCATTGGGGTGCGGCAGCCCTGGAAGGCCGATGGCTTTGCTCTGAAACCCGTTGTTCTGCTGCCACAACCAGGTGCCGTCCATTGTCATGGCGGGCATGCGAAGGATCACGTGATCCAGGCAGGCCCTGCTCATGCTGGCGGTCTTGGGAACAAGTCACCGGACCGGATTCCGAATGTGGATCGGCTTCCGGCCATGTTCATTCTCTCACACCCCTGCACATTCGAAGCGTAGGAGACTGTGTCGCACGGTGGGGAAAGTGCCTGTACAAGCTGGGGACCATGTCCAGCCTCCGGCGTTACAATCCTCAGAAGAGCCGTTCCCGGACTGGCCGGGTCATTGTCGAAAAGGATTGCGTCCGCGATGCCAAGCACCGCCAGGGGAAACCTGGCCAATCAAGCCTCCACCCCTGCGGGTGGGAAGACCACCGAGCCTGGATTGCAGCGCGCGGCCGGGCCTGATTCCCTGCCTGATTCCCTGCCTAGGGCCGTGCAGAACAAGCCATTTGCGTGGCTCCTGCTGATCACCGGCGTCATCGGCTGGCTGGCTTCCGGGGCATTGGTCCTTGAGAAGCTGGCAGTGCTCAAAGACCCCAACCACATCACGCTCTGCGATGTGAATCCGTGGGTTTCCTGCGGAGCCGTGATGCAGACACCGCAAAGCTCCGTTTTCGGGTTCCCCAACATGTTCATCGGGATTGTCGCCTTTGCGGTGATCATCACCACTGCCATGGGACTCCTGGCCGGGGCCAAGTATTCACGCAGCTACTGGCTGGGCTTGCAGGCAGGTGTAACCCTTGGATTCGTTTTTGTTGTGTGGTTGTGGTCTCAGGCCCTGTATGTCATCAACGTGCTGTGCCCGTACTGCATGGTGGTGTGGGCAGTCATGATTCCCATGTTCGTCTGGGTGACCATCCGCAACATCTCCCATGGAGTCATCAAAGCCCCGCCAGCGCTGGCCAAGATCCTGGGTGACTCCGGGTGGATCATTGTGGCACTGCTGTACGTAGCTGTGATCGCCACGATCTTCTTCGCCTTCATCCACGTCTTCGCCGGTACCTCGGGCTACTAAAACAACTCCGCGAGATGACAGTTAAGGCCAATGTTCACTGCGAACATTGGCCTTAACTGTTATCTCGGCGAGGGCGTCGTTAGCCCGCGAACCAGATCTTGATCTCACGCTCGGCGGAGTCAACGGAGTCCGAGCCGTGCACGAGGTTCTGCTGGACTGCCAGGCCCCAGTCACGGCCGAAGTCGCCGCGGATGGTGCCCGGTGCCGCAGTGGTGGGGTCGGTAGTGCCCGCCAAGGAGCGGAAGCCTTCGATCACGCGGTGGCCTTCGAAGACAGCGGCGATGACCGGGCCGCTGAGCATGAATTCCACCAGTGGTTCGTAGAACGGCTTGCCCACGTGTTCTTCGTAGTGCTGCTCCAGCAGCTCGCGGGTCGCGTTGACCTTCTTCAGCTCAGCCAAGGCGTAGCCCTTGGCTTCGATCCGGGCGAGGATGCTTCCGCTGAGGTTGCGGCCGACGCCGTCGGGCTTGATCAGGACAAGGGTCCGTTCAATGCTCACAGTTGCTCCAATGTGATGGGCGGGTGGGTTTCCCAGCCAGTTTACGGGGTTTCCGGACCTGCCCCGTCACTGTGCGTTGCATCCCATTCAGCCTGTTCCCGGTCCCGTTGAGCCACTTCACGGTCGATCCGCATCCCCGTCCGGATTCCGTACCACCAGCAGATGGCGAAGAGGACGCCCACGATGAACATCATGGGCTCGGCGATCCCAGTCAGGATCAACAGGAGCTGCAGCCCCCAGCCCAGGCCGATTCCCCAGGGCTTGGACAACACGGCACAGGCCAGAACGAGGACTACGCTGAGCGTGATGCCGACGCCCAGGATGATTCCAGGAGCCACTTCGCCACGCTTTAAGCCAAAGACCACCAACGTGCCGAAGAAGGCTACGAAGGCTTCAAGCAACAGCACGGTGGATGCAAACATCACCTTGGTGGACCGGCGCTTTTTGGGCATCCCGGGGCGCCATTCACGCTGGGCCTTGGTCAGCTTTGCCACGGTCAGGCACCTTCCTTGCCAAGGAGGATGCGTGCCTCGGCCACCAGAGTGATGGAGCCGGTGACCAGGACGCCGCCGGAAAGGTCATCATTGGACTCGGCGCGTTCAACGGCCCACTCCAGGGCATCATCAAGTTTCTCGGCGATGTGGACGTTGTCCTCGCCAAAGCCAAGATCGACGGCGAGTTCGGCCAGTTCCGCTGCAGGGACGGCCCGCAGCGAGTTGGACTGGGTGAAGCAGAACTCCTCGGCCAGGTCTCCGAGCTGCTCCTTCAGGGTCTTAAGGATCTCCTCGGCGTCCTTCTCCCGGAGTACTCCCACGACCACCACGAGCTTGCCGAAGCTGAACGCCTCATGGATGGCCTCCGCAGAGACGCGGATCCCTTCGGGGTTGTGGGCGGCATCCACCACAATGGTCGGTGCTGTCCGCACCACTTCCAGGCGGCCGGGGGACGTCACATTGCCGAAGGCTTCTTTCAGGACATCGATATCGAGCTCTTTCTCTCCTCCACCGAAGAACGCCTCCAATGCCGCTACAGCAACGGCCGCATTCTCTGCCTGGTGCGCACCATGCAGAGGCAGCAGGAGGTCCTCGTAGCGACCCGCCAGGCCTTGGACGGTCAGGACTTGTCCGCCCACCGCTACGCTGCGCGACTCCACACCAAACTCAACACCCTCGAAGCGGAACGGGACGTCCACCTCGCGGGCTTTTTCCAGCAGGACCTGGGCAGCGTCCACCGGCTGGGCAGCACTCACCAGGAAACCACCCGGTTTGATGATCCCGGCCTTCTCATAGGCGATGTCCTCGGTGGTGTCGCCCAGGAGATCCGTGTGGTCCAGGGAGATCGGCGTGATGACAGAGACTTGGCCATCGCCCACATTGGTGGCATCCGTAATGCCGCCGAGGCCAACTTCCATGACCGCCACATCCACCGGCTGGTCAGCGAAAATCGCGAAGCCAAGGATCGTCACGCACTCAAAGTATGTGAGCCGGGGCTGGTTCTCAGCTATGAGCTCGTTGTCCACGATTTCCAGGTACGGACGGATCTCGTCCCAGATCCGAACAAACGTCGCATCTGATACGGGCTCACCATCAATGCTGATGCGCTCGGTGACTTTTGAAAGGTGCGGGCTGGTATAACGGCCTGTGCTTAACCCGTGTGCACGAAGCCCGGCCTCAATCATGCGGGCCGTGGAGGTCTTGCCGTTGGTTCCCGTGATGTGGATGATCGGGAAAGCCTTGTTGGGCTCCCCCAGCACGTCCATGGCCCTGAAAAGCGGTGCCAACCGGGGTTCCATCTTGTTTTCAGGTGCACGGCCAAGAAGTTCGGCGTACACACTTTCCACTGAGAATTCGTCAGTCATGATTCAGGCCCCTGCCTTTGCTACAGTGACGCGCGGTTCCTCGGCGCTGGAGAGAAGGACTTCCAATTCCAGGGACAGCGTCTCGGTCTTGACGAGCTCAGCGTTGGCTTCCAAGGCATCAACAACGTCCTGCTGTGCCTGGACAGACGTGCGGATACGGTCGCTGACATTCAGTCCAGCATCCTTGCGTGCTTGCTGGATGGAACGAACCATGTCACGGGCAAGTCCTTCCGCAGCAAGCTCCGGAGTGACTTCGGTGTTCAGGACGACGAATCCCCCACCCGGCAGCACCGAGACGGCCTTCCGGGCGGCAGCACCGCCGTCGGACGTTTCTCCGACCACAGTCTCCAGGCTGTATTCATGCGGCTCAAGCTCGAGTCCCCCGGCCACCACCGCGCCTGAATCGTTCACGGACCAGTCGCCTGACTTGGACCCCTTGATGGCCTGCTGCACGTTCTTGCCCAGGCGCGGACCGGCAGCCCGGGCGTTGACCACCAGTTTCTGCTCGATGCCGAACTCCTCCGGCGAAGCCGAAGCAGCGTCCAACAAGCGGACGGAGCGAAGGTTCAGTTCATCAGCGACGACGCCGGCGAAGCCTTCCAGCGCATCTGCACCAGGTGCCACCACAGTCAGTTCCTGGAGCGGCAGGCGGACCCGCAGGTTCGCGGCCTTGCGCAGGCTTGAGCCGGTGGAGCAGATCTGCTGCACGCGGTCCATGGCCTCCACGAGCTCTGGGTTGGAGGGGAACAGTGAGGCATCAGGCCAGTCGGCCAGGTGCACAGAGCGGCCGCCTGTCAGCCCGCGCCAGATCTCCTCGGTCACCAGCGGCAGCAGGGACGCAGATACGCGGCACACAGCTTCGAGGGCGGTGTACAAGGCGTCAAAGGCATCAACATTCTCGTCGAAGAAGCGCTGGCGGCTGCGGCGGACGTACCAGTTGGTGAGCATATCCAGGTAGCTGCGCAGTTCATCGCAGGCCCCGGAGATGTCGTAGCTGTCCAGGCTGGCAGTGATGTTCCGGACCAGGTCTCCTGTGTTGGCCAGGAGGTATTGGTCCAGGGTGTCGGAGTAGCCGTCGTAGCGCAGCTTCGCCTCGTAGCCCGAACCGCCGTTGGCAGCGTTCGTGTAGAGGGTAAAGAAGCTGTAAACATTCCACACCGGCAGGATGACCTGGCGAACGCCGTCGCGGATGCCCTGCTCGGTAACCACCAGGTTGCCGCCGCGAAGGATCGGGCTGGACATGAGGAACCAGCGCATGGCGTCGGAGCCGTCACGGTCCAGGACCTCGGAAACGTCCGGATAGTTCCGCAGGCTCTTGGACATTTTTTGGCCGTCGGAGCCCAAGACGATGCCGTGGCTGATGACGTTGCGGAAAGCGGGACGGTCAAACAGCGCCGTGGACAGGATGTGAAGCATGTAGAACCAGCCGCGGGTCTGGCCGATGTACTCCACGATGAAGTCCGCAGGGTTGTGGGTGTCGAACCATTCCTCGTTCTGGAACGGGTAGTGCACCTGGCCGTATGGCATGGAACCGGAGTCGAACCAGACGTCCAGGACATCTTCGACGCGGCGCATGGTGGATTGCCCCTCAGCCGGCGTACGGGGGTCGTCCGGGTTGGGGCGCGTCAGGTCATCGATGAAGGGCCTGTGCAGGTCCACCTGACCTTCATTGTTGACCGGCAGTCGGCCGAAGTCCGCCTCAATGTCAGCGAGCGAGCCGTAAACGTCCGTACGCGGGTACTCGGGATCATCGGACTGCCACACGGGAATCGGCGAACCCCAATAGCGGTTACGGCTGATCGACCAGTCGCGGGCGTTGTCCAGCCATTTGCCGAACTGGCCATCCTTGACGTTGCCCGGGATCCAGTTGATCTCCTGGTTCAACTCGGACATGCGGTCCTTGAACTTGGTGACCTCCACATACCAGGACGATACGGCTCGGTAGATCAGCGGGTTCCGGCAACGCCAGCAGTGCGGGTAGCTGTGCTCGTAGCTGGCCTGGCGGACCAGGCGGCCGTCCGCGCGGAGGACCTGGGTGATGGGCTTGTTGGCATCGAAGACCTGCAGGCCCACAATGGAGGCCAGTTCTCCGTGCGCAAACAACGGCAGGAACTTCGCGCCCTCGTCCACGGACAGGACAACGGGAATGCCGGCGTCTTCACAGACCTTCTGGTCGTCCTCACCATAGGCCGGGGCCTGGTGGACAATGCCCGTACCGTCAGTGGTAGTCACGTAGTCAGCTACGAGGAAGCGCCAGGCGTTCTGCGTGCCGTACTTCTCGGCATCGGCGAAGTCGTTCCAGAGCGGCTCGTACTCAAGCCCCGCCAACTCTGCGCCTGTATGCGTTGACACGACGGCGGCAGTTGCGGCCTCTGCGCCACCGGCACCATCTCCGTACCCCAAATCCTTGGCGTAGGTCCCCACGAGGTCAGCGGCCAGCAGGAAGCTGCCCGAGACCGGCGCTTCGGCAGAAGCAGCTTTGACGCCATTCGGACCGGCGGGCAGGACGGCGTAAGAAATCCCAGGCCCGACAGCGAGCGCCAGGTTGGTGGGCAGCGTCCAGGGCGTGGTGGTCCAGGCCAGGGCCTGGACGCCTGCGAGCGCCTGGGAGAGTTCGGACTCCCCGGCCTTGATGGGGAACGTCACCGTGACGGTCTGGTCCTGGCGGTTCTTGTAGACGTCGTCGTCCATGCGGAGTTCATGGTTGGAGAGCGGGGTCTCGTCCTTCCAGCAGTACGGGAGCACGCGGTACCCGTTATAGGTGAGGCCCTTCTCATGCAACTGCTTGAAGGCCCACAGCACTGATTCCATGTACTCGACGTTGAGTGTCTTGTAATCGTTGTCGAAGTCCACCCAGCGGGCCTGGCGGGTGACGTAGGCCTTCCATTCGTTGGCGTACTTCATCACGGACGCGCGGCAGGCGTCGTTGAATTTGTCGATGCCCATGGCTTCGATCTGGGTCTTGTCTGTCATTCCCAGCTGCTTCATGGCTTCCAATTCAGCTGGGAGCCCGTGGGTGTCCCAGCCGAAGCGGCGTTCCACGCGCTTTCCGCGCTGCGTTTGGTAGCGCCCTACAAGGTCTTTGGCGTAACCAGTGAGGAGGTGGCCGTAGTGCGGGAGGCCGTTGGCGAAGGGAGGGCCATCGTAGAAGACGAATTCGTTGCTGCCGTCTTTGCCCGCATCACGCTGGTCGATGCTTGCCTGGAAGGTGCCGTCTTCATCCCAGTACTTGAGGATGCGCTCTTCGATTTCCGGGAACTTCACGGAAGCGGACACGCCGTGCGTGCCTGAAGGAGACGCTGAGGCCTTGGGGTAGTGGGTCATCTCATATCCTGTGATAGCTGGTTGACTGTCAGGATGCGAGGACGGCTTCAGTGTTTGCTGTTGCCGCGGTACCACCTCACTTACCGATACCTTGGCGCCCCTTGGTAGGGGAACCTCCGGTTCCGGCCTCTCATTACTGCTGTGACGGGCTTACCCGTCCGGTTCTACTGGGCGCTTGGCACCTTTCGGTGGTCAATGCGGTTCTTCCGGAAGCTCACCGGTGATGGCCGGGTCAACGCTGGTCTCCCAAGTCTAGCGGCAGGAGAGCCCGGTGCTCCACTCGCAGGATCATCCTTCGGGTGGACAAGCTGGATGCCCTCGGCTGCATAGACTCGACACCATGACCAACCCCGCCCCTGTCCTTCCGGCCGCACGCCCGGTAAAACGCTGGTTGGGTGGCCAGGCATCCCCTATATGGTCGGTCCTGGCTCTGCTCTTGGCGATGCCGGTGGCAGGAATGTCCTTGTTCAGGGCGGTCCCCACGGAGTGGCCGCTGGTGATTGTTCAACTCTTGTCCTTCACCCCATGGGTGGTCCTGCCCTCGACGCTGGCGATGGTCCTTGCGTTGGCGGGGCGTCGCCTGTGGGTCATCATCACGACGGCGGCCCTGCTGGCTCTCCAATTGTTCTGGCTTTTTCCGTTGGACCCGGGAAGGGCAGAAGCAGTTCCTCCGGGGACCGCGACAGTTTCCGTGAAGGTGATGAGCCTCAACACTGAATACGGTGAGGCTGACGCAAGCGCCATCGTAAAGCTGGTCCGGGACAACGGTGTTCAACTCTTGACCCTCCAGGAGCATACTCAAGGGCTGGAAGACCGTCTGCGCTCCGAGGGCTTGGAGTCAATACTGCCGAACCTTGTCAGTGAACCAAACGACGACGCTTCCGGTGGCGCCGTGTATTCCGTGTTCCCTCTGCAGCCGGAGGGACTTCTGCCTGATACCCCATTCCGGATGGACGTCACGCGGGTCCTCATCACAGATCCGGTCAGCATCACCGATCCGGGCAGTTCCAAGGCCACGTTGAACCTCACGAACGTTCATGCTCTGCCCCCGGTTGATGAGCGGATCCAGCAGTGGCGCAGCGACCTCGTCCAGGTTGCCCGACAGGCCTCCCGGCCGGGATATCACCTGCTGATGGGCGACTACAACTCCACCTACGATCACTCCGAGTTCCGTGCATTGCTTGATCCTGCCCTGGGCGGTGGGCAGGACGGGAAAAAGCTCGTCGACGTCGGAACAGCCTCAGGCGGGCGGTTCTCTCCCACTTGGCCAATGGAGGGACCACCTCTTCCGGGAATAGTGATCGACCATATGGTTACCTCGCCCCGGATCAGCAGCAGCGGCTACGGAGTCCACCAGGTTTCCGGTTCTGACCATGCCGCCATTGTGGCAACGCTGATTATTCCCGCCAGCTAGTACGCCCTGTGCTTCAGCTTTCCTTGCGGATGAGCTTGTGGTTGGCCGCCTGCGCAACAGGGCGGATAACGATCTGGTCCAGGTTGATGTGGTGTGGCAGCGAGACTGCGTACTTGACGACGTCGGCCACATCCTCTGCCGTGAGGGGCTTTTCGACTCCGGCATAAACCTTGGCGGCTGCGTCCTTGTCGCCCAGCCGGTTGAGGGCAAATTCCTCAGTGTGGACCAGTCCCGGTGCTACCTCGATAACCCGGATGTTGTTACCCACTTCTTCCAGCCTCAGGGCGGTGGTCATCGCGTGCTGGGCAAACTTTGCCGCGTTGTATCCGGCGCCGCCTTCGTAAGCAGCCAGTCCGGCGGTGGATGTCAGGTTCAGGACAGTTCCTTCCCCGTCCTCCCTCAACATCGGAAGGAATGCCCGGGTGATTTTCATGGTGCCCAGGACGTTGACCTGGTACATCCACTCCCAATCCTCAGTATCGGCGTTCGCGATCGTGTCCGCGCCCCGGGCACCGCCGGCAATGTTGATGAGGGTATCGGCTCCCCCGGCTTTGGAAACAGCCTGCAAAAGGGCTGCCACGTCGTCGTCGCTGGTGATGTCAGCCGCGAACGGAATGGCGCCGGTTTCGGCACCCAGCGCGCCCAACCGATCGGCCCTGCGGGCAACCGCAAAGACCTTCCAGCCTGTGGAGGCCAGCGCCCGCACCGTAGCCTCGCCAATGCCCGTGCTCGCGCCGGTTACTACTGCCGTTTTGTTCTGAACTGGATGAGCCGTCTGTGCTGCCAAAGTCATGGCACCACACTATCCGCAGGCCTCAAGCATCTGCTCGGCCGAGCAGGAAGTCGCGTAACACCACGGCATGGTTGACCTGTGGATCGCGCGCGGCATAAAGCAGGGTGACCCGCGGATTCGACGCCGCCAACTCCAGCAAGGTCTGAACTGCGGGATTTCCGTCCAACTCAGCCTCATACTGCTGCCTGAAATCGGCGAATCGTTCCTGCATGTGGGCGAACCCGGTCCGCAACGGCGGCGATGGGGCAACGTCCTTGAGCCAAAGATCCAAGTGGGCCTTGTCCTTGGACACCCCGCGCGGCCAGAGACGGTCCACCAAAACCCGGAACCCGTCGTCGTCAGCGGGTTCATCGTAGATGCGTTTGAGGACGAAAACCTTACTGGAAGGAGCCATGTACTGACGCTAGCGCAAATGGATATAACTGAGCTTTGGTGCAAGGAGGTGCAATGCCTGGTGCACTTTGATGAAACAATTGGCCCATGGCTGAATCAACGCAGGGTACAGACACGCCCGCCACCGCCCCCATCAACGTTCCCGACAAACCGGCCCTTGAAGGCCTGGAGGCCGCGCTGACGCAGCGCTGGCTGGACGAAGGAACCTACAAGTTCAATCCGGACACCACCCGGGAGCAGGTCTACTCGATTGACACTCCCCCGCCGACCGCCTCGGGCTCCCTGCATGTGGGGCACATGTTCTCGTTCACCCAGACAGACGTCCAGGCCCGCTATATGCGCATGACCGGAAAGAACGTCTTCTACCCCATGGGTTGGGACGACAACGGCCTGCCCACCGAGCGTCGCGTCCAGAACTTCTACGGTGTGCGCTGCGATCCCGCCATCCCCTACAACGCCGACTACCGTCCTCCCGCCCAGCCGGCCAAGAACCAGCGCGATTTCGACGTCGTTTCCCGGCAGAACTTCATCGAGCTGTGCGAGGAACTCGCTGTTGAGGACGAAAAAGTCTTCGAGAACCTGTTCCAGACCCTCGGTTTGTCCGTGGACTGGGACCTGACCTACCGCACCATCGACGACACCTCCCGTGCGGTATCCCAGCGAGCCTTCCTCGCCAACCTCTCTGCCGGTGACGCTTACATGGCCGAGGCGCCCACGCTGTGGGATGTTACCTTCCGCACGGCCGTTGCACAGGCTGAACTGGAGGACCGCGAGGTTGCCGGCGCGTACTACCGCTACCCCTTCTTCACTGAAGACGGCGAAAAGATCTTCATCGAAACCACGCGCCCGGAGCTTCTTGCCGCGTGCGCTGCCCTGGTGGCAAACCCCGACGACGAACGGTACAAGCCGCTCTTCGGCAAAACAGTGAAATCCCCGCTGTTCGATGTAGAGCTTGAAGTCAAGGCCCACCCGCTCGCCAAGGCGGACAAGGGTTCCGGCATTGCCATGGTCTGCACATTTGGTGACCTCACCGACGTCACCTGGTGGCGTGAACTGCAGCTGCCTACACGCGCCATCATGGGCCGCGACGGCCGCATCATCGCCGAGACCCCGGAATGGATCACCACCGACGCCGGCAAGGAAGCCTACGCTGCGATCGCCGGCAAGACGGCTTTCTCCGCTAAAGAAGCAGTCGTAGAGCTCCTCACTGCAGCAGACCTGTTGGACGGCGAACCAAAGAAGATCACGCACCCTGTGAACTTCTTCGAAAAGGGCGACAAGCCCCTGGAGGTCGTGACCTCACGCCAGTGGTACATCCGCAACGGCGGGCGAGACGAAGAACGCCGCGAACGCCTGATCGGCCGCGGCCAGGAAATCACCTTCCACCCCTCCTTCATGCGCTCCCGCTACGAGAACTGGATTGCGGGCCTGAACGGCGACTGGCTCGTATCGCGCCAACGCTTCTTCGGAGTGCCCATCCCCGTCTGGTACTCCCTGGATGCGCAGGGCAACCCGGACTACGACCACCCCATCCTGCCCTCGGACGACATGCTCCCCGTGGATCCCGCCGCAGATGCAGCCCCCGGCTTTGAGGAAGCGCAGCGCGATCAGGCCAACGGCTTCACAGGTGACGCCGACGTCCTGGACACCTGGGCCACCTCCTCCCTTACCCCGCAGATCGTGGGTGGCTGGAGCCGTGACGAGGAACTGTTCTCCAAGGTCTACCCCTTCGACCTCCGCCCCCAGGGTCACGACATCATCCGCACCTGGCTGTTCTCCTCCGCTGTCCGCGCCGACGCCTTGCAGAAGAGCGCGCCTTGGAAGCATGCAGCTATCTCCGGGTGGATCCTTGACCCGGACCGCAAAAAGATGTCCAAGTCCAAAGGCAACGTGGTTGTCCCCACGGACGTCCTGAACGAGTTCGGCTCAGACGCCGTCCGCTACTGGGCAGCCTCGGCCAAGCTCGGCGCAGACACGGCGTATGAGATCGCGCAGATGAAGATCGGCCGTCGGTTGGCCATCAAGCTGCTCAACGCCTCCAAGTTCGTGCTGAACCTCGGGGCCACCGAAAACTCCGTGGTGTCCAGCGATCTCTCCGCGCTGACCAATCCGCTGGACCGGGCACTGCTCGCTCAGTTGTCCGACGTCGTTGCCCAGTCCACCAAGGCCTTCGAAAACTACGACTACGCCCGGGCACTGCAGATCACCGAGTCATTCTTCTGGCAGTTCACTGACGACTACGTCGAGCTGATCAAGGACCGCGCCTACGGTGCGGCCGGGGACTCGGAGCAAGCATCCGTGCTGGCTGCCCTGGCCACCACCTTGGATTCCTTGCTGCGCCTTTTCGCGCCGTTCCTGCCCTTCGCAACCGAAGAGGTGTGGAGCTGGTGGCGCACCGGCTCGGTTCACCGCGCCCAGTGGCCGGCCGCACTGGAAATCGCCGACGGCGACACCACGATGCTTGGCACTGTTGGCGTAGCACTGAGTGGCATCCGCAAGGCCAAGTCCGAGGCCAAAGTGAAGCAGCGCACCGAAGTACTCTCGGCCTCCATCACGGCCAATGAAATGCTGGTTGCACAGCTGAAGGCCGGACTCGGAGACCTGAAGGCCGCCGCTAACGCCCAGGAGATTGCACTCCAGTCCGGCGAGGGTGAGCTGACGGTCAGCGACGTCGTCCTGGCACCAGCAGAAGAAACGCCCGCCGTCTAGAATTTTTGGGCAAAGGGGAAGCCCCATCAGCGTTTTGCCGTTGGTGGGGCTTCGACTTTTCGGCTGTCTGGTGACGGCTTGACAGTCTGGCGGAATCCTCGGAATTTCAGGTCTTACTACCTCGTCACTGGTAGCTTGCTTCCAACTTTGCCAAAGGCTGCGTTGGTTGCATATCACTGAATCTTTGGTTTCCGTGTCCCTCTTCTTTCGAAGTGGGTAAGAACCATTGTGGTCCCGCCCGGGTCCATGCACAAGGGGCCCGGCAGAACTACAATCCTGTAGTTCTGCCGGGCCCTTTCGCCTAGCTTTTCCTGCAGCCGGGGCAAAGCTATGGCAGAGTATGGTCATGCCGGAACTTCCCGAAGTGCACGGCCTGTGCACGTATCTGGACACCCAGCTCCACGGAGCTGTACTGAACAGCGTCCGCATTAACTCCATCGCCGCACTGAAGACCGCTGATCCGCCATACAACGCACTTGAGGGCCGCACCATCCAGGGCACGCAGCGCTTCGGCAAGTTCATTTGCCTCGATGCTGACGGCCTGTTTTTCGTTTTCCACCTGGCAAAGGCTGGCTGGGTCCGTTATACGGAGCATCCCTCATCAGCAGGGTTGCGCATGGGCAAGAGCAATATCGCGGCCAGGCTACTGCTGCACCGGGAGTCCGACGATGCCCATATCGGCCTTGACCTGACAGAAGCCGGCACCAAGAAAAGCCTCGCCATCTACGTGGTCCGGGATCCCTCGGATGTTCCTGGAATCGCAACCCTGGGCCCTGAGCCGCTCAGCCCCGACTTCGACGAAGAAGCCTTGGCAGCAATCCTGAGGTCAAGCTCCCAACAGATCAAGGGGCTTCTCCGCAGCCAAAGTGTTATCGCAGGGATCGGCAACGCCTACAGCGACGAGATTCTGCACGCTGCCAAAATCTCGCCCTTTGCCATCGCCAAGACACTCGAGGGCGAAACGGTGCAGCGGCTCTACGATGCCATGCAGGAAGTTCTGGTGGGTGCCGTCAACGCGGCAGCCGGAAAGCCTTCCAGCGAGCTGAAGGACACCAAGCGAAGCAATTTCAGGGTGCATGCCCGGACCGGGCTGCCGTGCCCTGTTTGCGGAGATACAGTGCGTGAGGTGTCCTTCGCCGACACCTCACTTCAGTACTGTGCCACCTGCCAAACCCATGGAAAGATCCTCGCGGACCGGCGCACATCACGCTTCCTGAAGTAGGGCACTGAACCCCAGCCTGTTGAATCCCGGGCTCGCCTAGTTGAACTCAGGGCTTTCGGTGCGGCTGCGCTTGAGTTCGAAGAAGTGCGGGTACCCGGCTAGGGTTACCGTGGCATCCCAAAGCTGTCCCGCCTCTTCGCCCCTCGGAATCCGGGTGAGTACCGGGCCGAAGAAGGCCGTGCCATTTACGGCGACCACGGGTGTTCCGACATCCTGGCCCACCAAGGAGATGCCGGCCTCGTGACTGGCTCGCAGCTTGGCGTCGTACTCCTCCGAGTCCGCGAAGCGTGCCAGCTCAGCAGGAAGGCCTACCTCTGCCAGCGCTTTCTGGATCACGGAACTGCGGTCCTTGTTGCCTTCATGGTGGATCTGCTCCCCCATGGCGTCGTACAACGGCTTAATATAGCTGCTGCCATGGAGCTCCTGGGCAGCAATGATCACGCGAACAGGACCCCAGCTGTCGTCCATCATTGCCCTGTAATTCCCGGGAAGGTCACGGCCCTCATTCAGGACGGACAAGCTCATGACATGCCATTCGGTCTCAATACCACGCACTTGCTCCACCTCGCCGATCCAGCGCGATGTGATCCATGCGAAGGGACAAACGGGATCGAACCAGAAATCGGCTTTGTTGACGGGCTGCTCAGGCAAATTCTGTTCGGACAGATTCTGTTCGGGCACAGGAAACTCCTTGAAAGAGTGAAAACGGGCGTAGGGCAAGGCGGATTCAGTGAACCGCCGCCTACTAGGCCAACGGGTGGCTAGGCCGACTTATTCCGGCGCTTCGCTACGACGTCGTGTCCAATCATGGTCGGTTGTGCCTTGTTTTCCACGACATCAGCGGTTATGACCACAGTTGCGATGTCATCCCTGCTCGGGAGATCAAACATGACGGGCAGCAACACTTCTTCCATAATGGCCCTCAAGCCGCGGGCGCCGGTGCCGCGCTCAAGAGCTTGGTCTGCGATGGCATCCAACGCGTCGTCGTCGAACTGCAGCTCCACACCATCCAACTGGAACATCTTCTGGTATTGCTTCACCAAGGCGTTCTTGGGAGTGGAAAGGATCTGAATCAACGCAGGACGGTCGAGATTCGAGACGGTGGTGATCACCGGCAGGCGGCCGATGAACTCCGGAATGAGTCCGAACTTCAGCAGGTCCTCGGGCATGACTTCACCGTAGGTGTCCACGTTGTCCCGGACCTCATTCAGCGGCGCCCCGAAGCCGATGCCCTTGCGCCCGGACCGGGAACCGATGATGTCCTCGAGACCGGCAAATGCGCCCGCCACGATGAAGAGCACGTTGGTGGTATCGATCTGGATGAATTCCTGGTGCGGATGCTTACGTCCACCCTGGGGCGGCACGGAGGCGACCGTGCCTTCGAGGATCTTCAGCAGGGCCTGCTGGACTCCTTCGCCGGAGACATCCCGGGTAATCGAGGGGTTCTCGCTCTTGCGTGAAATTTTGTCGATCTCGTCAATGTAGATAATGCCTTGTTCGGCTTTCTTGACGTCGTAATCGGCGGCCTGGATGAGCTTGAGCAGGATGTTCTCAACATCCTCGCCGACGTAGCCTGCCTCCGTGAGCGCCGTGGCATCGGCTACAGCGAAGGGCACGTTCAGCCTCCGTGCGAGCGTTTGCGCCAAGTACGTCTTGCCACAACCTGTTGGGCCAATCAACAGGATGTTGGATTTGGCGATCTCCACATCCTCGTGATGAGGGCCCTCACCAAGACTGCCGGCCTTGGGAGCATGGCCGGCCTGGATGCGCTTGTAGTGGTTGTACACGGCAACCGCCAGCGACCGCTTGGCAGGTTCCTGACCGATGACGTATTCCTGCAGGAAATCGAAGATCTCACGGGGCTTGGGGAGTTCGAAGCTGCCAAGGTCCGAAACTTCCGCAAGTTCTTCTTCGATGATCTCGTTGCAAAGCTCGATGCACTCATCGCAGATGTAGACACCGGGCCCGGCAATCAGCTTCCGTACCTGCTTCTGGCTCTTTCCGCAGAAAGAACACTTCAGCAGATCCGTGCTCTCGCCAATCCGAGCCATGTGGGAATCCCTTCGTTACAAGCGGGTGATGCGGCACCGGGCCGTACTTAAGTGTGCGGCCTGGCCGGGGTTGGCACCACCGTGACACCATCCACTCTAGGTCACAATGGGCTGCTTGGGTGGAAACAGAACGCCGGTGCGGTTCATATTTCGCGAACCGCACCGGCGTCGATTTCCGTGTGCTACCGGGCGATTGCCTGGGGCTTGATCTTGCGGGAGTCCAGTACCTGGTCGATCAGGCCATAGCTCATGGCCTCGGCCGCGGTGAGGATCTTATCGCGCTCGATATCGTTGTTGACCTGCTCGGACGTGCGGCCCGAGTGGTGTGCCAAAGTGTCCTCAAGCCATGTACGCATGCGCATGACTTCAGCAGCCTGGATCTCGAGGTCGGATGCCTGGCCACCTTGGCCACCGGACAACGCCGGCTGGTGGATCAGCACGCGTGCGTTTGGCAATGCCAGCCGCTTGCCGGGAGTTCCCGCTGCAAGCAGGACAGCAGCCGCGCTGGCTGCCTGCCCCAGGCACACCGTCTGGATCTCCGGACGAATGTACTGCATCGTGTCGTAGATCGCCGTCATGGCCGTAAACGATCCACCTGGCGAATTGATGTACAAGGTGATGTCGCGGTCCGGATCCGTCGATTCAAGGACCAGCAGCTGGGCCATGATGTCATCGGCAGAGGCGTCGTCAACCTGGACGCCGAGGAAGATGATGCGGTCCTCGAACAGCTTGGTGTATGGGTCCTGGCGCTTGAAGCCGTACGGTGTGCGCTCTTCGAACTGGGGCAGGACGTAGCGGCTGGTTGGGAGATTACCGGCAGACCATCCGAAGTTGTAGTTCATGTCATTACTCCTGGGGGTTTCAGTGGTTCTTGGTGCCGGTTAGTTTTCGGAGCCTGGCTCGGAGTTCGACTGGTTGGCCGTTCCACCGCCACCAGCTACCGAGCCTGCGTGAGCCGAGATCTTATCGAAGAAGCCGTACTCCAAAGCCTCTGTGGCCGTGAACCATTTGTCGCGGTCATTGTCCTTGAGGATGGTCTCCACAGTCTGACCTGTCTGTTCAGCGGTGAGTTCCGCCATGACCTTCTTCATGTGGAGGATCAGTTCGGCCTGGATCTTGATATCCGAGGCAGTGCCACCGATTCCACCGGAAGGCTGGTGCATGAGGATACGGGCGTTGGGGGTGGCGTAGCGCTTCCCCTTGGTCCCGGAGGAGAGCAGGAACTGCCCCATGGAAGCAGCCAGGCCGGTGGCAACAGTGACAACATCGTTGGGGATGAACTGCATGGTGTCGTAGATGGCCATGCCGGCCGTCACGGAGCCACCGGGTGAGTTGATGTAAAGGTAGATGTCCTTCTCGGGGTCTTCAGCCGAGAGGAGGAGCAGCTGGGAGCAGATGGCGTTGGCGTTCTCGTCACGGACTTCAGAGCCAAGCCAGATGATGCGCTCTTTCAGCAGGCGGTTGTAGATGTAGTTGTCCTGGGCTGCGGGATCGACAGTTGCCATCCGGGGAGCCTCTGATTGCTGTGACATAAGTACTTACCTCTCGCTGGTGCCAGTGACCTCACTGAACTTCACTACTTGGACACTAACCGTTTTCACTGAGGATTTGTTCGCCGGAATCGCGCTGTTCGCTGACGGCGCACGATTGAAGCAGGCCCGCGGATCCGGCGCCCTGATTGTTTGAGGGCTTGTCCGTTCAGGGCTTAAAACAAACCGACCCCGGATCACTGATCCGGGGTCGGTAGATGCGTTATTGACTAGAACTTCACGGCTGCGGGGTCATCGCTGGCGACGACATCCGCTTCCTCGCCGCTTTCGACAGGTGCAGCCTCATCGGCAGCAACTTCGCCGGCAGGGCGGACGAAATCGCTCAGGTCAACCTTGTTGCCTTCAGAGTCGACGACCTCGGCCTGGCCCAGCACAACGGCCAGTGCCTTGCGGCGGCGTACCTCGGAAACCATCATGGGGACCTGGCCGCTCTGATCGATGATCTGGGCGAACTGGTTCGGATCCATGCCGTACTGGCTTGCGGTGCTGACGATGTAGTCGATCAGCTCGTTCTGGCTGACGTCAACTTCTTCCTTGTCCGCAATGGCGTCAAGGATGACCTCGTTCTGGAAGGCGCGCTCAGTGTTTGCCTTGACCTCAGCGCGGTGCTCCTCGGTGTCGTGGTCACCTTCGCCGTGGGCGTTCTCCGGGTTGAAGTGAGCTTCGATCTGCTCTTCGACAACCGAAGCCGGAACCGGGACCTCGACGAGCTCTACAAGCTTGTCCAGAACCTTGTCGCGGGCCTCAACACCCTGTCCGACGACCTTGGAATCTGCAGCCTGCTTGGCGAGGTCCTCGCGGAGCTCATCAAGGGTGTCGAATTCCGAGGCCAGCTGTGCAAAGTCGTCGTTGGCTTCAGGAAGCTCGCGCTCCTTGACGGCCTTGACAACAACCTTGACCTGGGCTGCCTCGCCGGCGTGGTCGCCGCCAACGAGTGTGGTGTCGAAGATTGCTTCTTCGTCTGCGGACAGGCCGGTCACGGCCTCGTCCAGGCCCTCAAGCATGGTGCCGGCACCAACCTGGTAGGACAAGCCGGAAGCTGAGTCGATTTCTTCGCCATCGATCGTTGCGGTGATGTCGATCGTGAGGAAGTCCTCGTTCTGGGCGGGACGCTCCACGGACTTCAGCGTGCCGAAGCGGCCACGCAGTTCGTCCAGTGCCTTGTCGACGTCTTCAGACGAGGACTCAGCCGCAGCAACCTCAACCTTGATGCCTGCGTAGTCCGGCAGTTCGATCTCGGGGCGAACGTCAATTTCCACCTGGAACTTAAGCTCGCCATCGGTTGCGGACGGGTCCGGAACCTCAGTGATCTCAACTTCGGGACGGCTCAGGGGGCGAACACCCGTTTCCTGGACAGCGGCCTGGTACCAGCCGTTGAGGCCATCGTTGATGGCGGTTTCCAGGACATAGCCACGACCAACACGCTGGTCAATCAGCTTGGACGGAACCTTGCCCTTGCGGAATCCGGGGACCTGGATCTGCGAAGCAACAGTCTTGTAAGCGGCATCGATGCTCGGCTTCAGTTCCTCAAAGGGAACCTCAACGTTGAGCTTGACCCGCGTGGGGGTGAGGTTCTCGACAGCGCTCTTCACAGTCTAAGTACTCCTGATTTTGTGGGTATGGGGTTCTGCCGCATCCCTGAGGCGGACACGAAACACAGAGTCGGGGTGACAGGATTTGAACCTGCGACTTCCTGCTCCCAAAGCAGGCGCTCTAGCCAAGCTGAGCTACACCCCGAATGCACAGGACAGTCTACGGGCAAGCAGGCCCTGAATGCACATTTGACACCGACGCCGGAATTAGGTTTAGTTGTACCCGGCTTGAACAGCCACCGGGAAGATGTCCTGAGCGAGTGATCCATACAGGGATCGCACAGGAGATCCATCCGGGGACGTAGCTTAATGGTAAAGCCTCAGTCTTCCAAACTGATTACGCGGGTTCGATTCCCGTCGTCCCCTCCAGTAAAAAGCCCCAATCCTCGGATTGGGGCTTTTTCGTTGTTGCAGCCGAGGCTACACCTGGCAGCCAGGGCACCAGTACAGTTTGCGGGCGCCGATTTCGGCCATGCCTACCAGCGTTCCGCAAGCGCGGCAGGGCTGCCCTTCGCGCTTATAGACAAAGTGGGCATCGGCGTCGGGCGCTGAGGCGCCGTTACCGGTCCATAGCGCTGGCGGCGTGGTGACAATCCGGCCGTCGCGTACGCCGTCGGACATTGCAAGGACGGCGTCATCCCACAACTTGCCCGCCGTCTCGGCATCAATCGTGTTTCCGGGAGTCCATGGATCCACAGCCTGACGAAAGAGGACCTCGGCACGATAAATATTGCCGACCCCTGCCAGCACCGATTGATCCATCAACAGCAAAGCCACGGCCGTCTTGCGGCGTCGCAACCGGCGGACGAACTCGTCCCGGTCCCCCGGGCGGTTACGCAGCGGATCAGGACCCAGCCGGCCCAGTACGCCTTCGGCTTCATGGGACGTAACAGCGGCGCAAGTGGTGGCGCCACGAAGATCGGCCCAGCCGTTGTCCGACACCAGGCGGGCGCGGACTGCACCCACCGGGGCGGGAGGCCCGGTGTACTCCACGTCAGCACCGGGCTCCACCTCAGCACCGGATGAGGCAGTCTCGCGCTCCCCGATCCGGCGAGGCGCGCCAATGCTGGACGCCCCCGTGAAGGAGCTATCGCCGCCAAAGCTCCAAGCGCCATAAAGACCAAGGTGAACGTGGAGGAGAAGATCGTGATCGAACCTGAGGAACAGCTGCTTTCCGTGGGCAACAGCTTCAACCATCACATGACCGCTCAGAAGCTCGGCACCTGCCGTGAATCGCCCCTGTGGACTGGAAACATCCAAACGCCGGCCGCCAAAAACATCGTGGAATTGGCGGGCCAGCCTATGGATGGAGTGCCCCTCAGGCACTACTCGACGATCTCGCCGGTGGTCTCGTAAGCCGCAATCTTGCCGATACGGCGGATGTGGCGTTCATCATTGCTGAAAGGTTCCTGCAGGAAGGCCTCAATGAGTTCGGTTGCTTCTTCCACCGTATGCTGGCGGCCGCCAACGGCCACTACGTTGGCGTCGTTGTGCTCGCGGGCGAGCTTGGCGGTAGAGAGGTTCCAGGCCAGCGCGGCACGCACACCCTTGACCTTGTTGGCGGCAATTTGTTCACCGTTTCCTGAACCACCCAGAACGATGCCCAGCGCGTGCACGCCTGCTTGCTGGTCAGCCACCACTGCAACTCCTGCATTGATGCAGAAGGACGGGTAGTCATCCAGTGCGTCATATTCCTTGGGTCCGTGGTCCACAACATCGTAGCCCTTGGCCGTGAGGTGGCTGACCAGGTGGGCGCTGAGTTCCATGCCGGCGTGATCGGTGGCGATGTGGACGCGGGGTGTAGTCACGGGAAGTCCATTCTTTCTGGCGCGCCGGTACGGCACCTGGCCGGGCGCGGCGGTGTGGGATGCGCTACCTAGGTTACCGCGCCCCGGGTTGCTGGGGTTGCCCGCCGTGGTGGGCCCTCTCGGCAGCCCGGTTCAGGATACCGGCGAGTTCGTCCGCGGTTGCCGTAGTCCCTGCACTGAGCGCAACCCTTCCTCCATTAAGTTTCCTTACGACGACGGCCGGTCCGCTGCTGACCAGCATCGCTGTTGCGTCGTCATGATGCCGCCAACCCCATCCACCAAAGTCTGCGGCTTTCACGTCAGCTGGAGCTGCTGCCGCGATGTCGACGGCGGGAACGGTCAGGACCCGCACTATGCCGCCTGCGAAGACCTGCAGCCCTCCCCTGTCAGCCCGGACGCGGGCGAAGAGGAAGCCTGCACCAACCATCGCCACTGCGGCCACCAAGGCTCCCAGCCATGGGACGGCTATCGCGATCAGCGCGGCTGGAAACAACGTGGACACGATGATCATGATGAAAACTGAACTGCGGGCATGGACCCACATGCGCAGCGTATCCCTTGCGAGGTCCGGGTCCGTGACGTGCAAACGTGCGGCCTCAAGGGCTTCGTCATCCTCCCGCGTCCACCGGGGATCCGGTTTGAAGGCGAACATGAGGACGACTCCCAAGGACACGGCCGCACCACTGCCCATGGCGAGGACGATCGGATCAACGTGGGAAGCGCGCGCGTCCTCCAGTCCCGATTGTCCTACCAGCCCGGCAGCCAGCACTGTTGTCACGAAGAGGCTCACCATGAGGCCAAGGCCCATCATGACCCTGCGCATGACCACCGGTCGTGATAGCGGTACGGCCTGCAGGAAGGCGACCCAACCGAAAAAGGTGATCATGGCCGCGCCGCCGGCTACATAGGCGCCGAAGGGAGCAAAGGCGCTGCCGCCGTCGGCGTTCCACATGACTGCTACGGGATCAGGAAGATCGTTTCGCACCA
This sequence comes from Paenarthrobacter sp. 10N417, assembly GCF_056394745.1. Classification (NCBI taxonomy): domain Bacteria; kingdom Bacillati; phylum Actinomycetota; class Actinomycetes; order Micrococcales; family Micrococcaceae; genus Paenarthrobacter; species Paenarthrobacter sp. 10N417. The sequence continues at coordinate 28,945 of NZ_JBFTIL010000024.1, read as the reverse complement.
TCTGTGCGCATACGACGAAACCTGTGGCCAGCAGCAACGGAAAGGCGAGTGCAAACCTGAGTGCGCGGATATCAAGAGACTCCCTGAACGTTCCCATGGTTCAAAGCTACTCCGTGGCGGCGACACTGTGGTGGCACCTCCTTGCCATCGGCGCGTGGAGTGAAAGAATGGCTTCACACCATCGACCGGACCTGCCCCGGCCGGTCACCCCAACCTCTGGAGGCACCACTTGCCAGGCCTTAACCTGACGCGCGAAGAAGCTGCTCAGCGCGCTGAAATGCTCAACGTCGAGTCCTACAACGTCACCCTGGATCTGACCAAGGGTGCCGAGGTCTTCGGATCCACCACCATGGTGAAGTTTTCGGCCAAGGCTGGAACCGCGACCTTTATCGACGCCGTCACCGAGAGCGTTCACAGCGTTACCCTTAACGGCACCGAACTGGATCCCGCCGAGGTATCTGATGGCATCCGCATCCAACTTCCAAACCTCGCTGCCGAGAATGAACTCATAGTCGTCGCCGATGCGCGGTACATGAACACGGGCGAGGGCCTCCACCGCTTCGTGGATCCGGTAGATGGGGAGGTCTATCTCTACACCCAGTTCGAGGTTCCGGATTCCCGGCGGATGTTCGCTGTCTTCGAGCAGCCGGACCTGAAGGCCAGCTTCACGTTCCACATCACCGCTCCCTCCCACTGGGACGTCGTCTCCAACTCCCCCACGCCGGTACCGGTTGAAACTGATGGAGACGAGGACGGTGGAGGCAGGTCCGTGTGGGAATTCGCTCCCACGCCGCGTCTGTCCTCGTATGTCACCGCCCTGATAGCCGGACCGTACCAGTCCATTCGTTCCGAGGTGACAAGTTCGGATGGCAGGGTCATTCCGCTCGGCGTCTTCGCGCGCAAATCCCTGATGCAGTACCTGGACGCGGACAACATCTTCGAACTGACCCGCCAGGGCTTCGAATTCTTCGAGGCACAGTTCGGCTGCCCGTACCCGTTTGAAAAGTACGATCAGCTGTTCGTCCCGGAGTTCAATGCCGGCGCGATGGAAAACGCAGGTGCCGTGACAATCCTGGAGGGATACATCTTCCGCGGCAAGGTCGCCGGTGCACAGATCGAGCGCCGTGCCATCACGGTCCTGCACGAGCTCGCGCACATGTGGTTCGGGGACCTTGTGACCATGCGCTGGTGGAACGACCTCTGGCTCAACGAGTCGTTCGCCGAGTACATGTCACACCTGGCCGCGGTGGAAAACACTGCCTTCGACCGGGCGTGGACCACCTTCGCCTCGGTGGAGAAGTCCTGGGCCTACCGTCAGGACCAGCTGCCCACCACGCACCCGATCTTCGCGGAAATCAACAACCTTGAAGATGTGGAAGTTAACTTCGACGGCATCACCTATGCCAAGGGCGCCTCTGTCTTGCGGCAATTGGTTGCCTGGGTTGGACCCGAGCAGTTCATGTCCGGGGTGCGCGCGTATTTTGCCAAGCACGCCTGGAAGAACACTGAACTTGCTGATCTCATGGTGGAACTTGAAGCCGCAAGCGGCCGTGACCTGGACGTTTGGGGCAAGCTCTGGCTTGAAACCGCCGGCGTGAACACCCTCGCTCCCGAGGTGGACGTGGACGCCGACGGCACCATCACCGCGTTCAGCATCCTGCAGTCCGCGATCGATGAACAACCAACCCTCCGCCCTCACCGCCTTGCGGTGGGCTTCTATAACCTTTCCGAACAGGGCAAGCTGGAGCGGACGCATCGCGAGGAGCTGGACGTCGAGGGCCCTCGGACCGAAGTCCCCACCCTGGCTGGCCTCGCACGCCCGGACCTCATCCTGCTCAACGACGACGATCTCGCCTACGCCAAGGTACGCCTGGATGCTCACTCGCTGGCCACAGCGAAAGCGCATCTCAAGGATTTTGCCGCCAGCCTGCCCCGCACGCTGGTCTGGGGTTCGGCGTGGGATGCGGCACGGGACGGAGAAACTCCCGCGCGCGGCTACGTCGACCTGATCCTGGCAAACATCGCAGAGGAAACAGACTCCTCGGTGATCCTCGTCCAATTGCGGCAGCTTGCCACGACGCTGACCTACTACGTGGCAGCCGAGCACAAGCAGAACGCAACGATTGCGTCCGCCGACAAGTTGTGGGACCTCGCCTCCGAAGTGGAAGCCGGCTCGGATGCGCAGCTGCAGTTCGTGAAGTCCTATGCTCAACTTTCACGGAGCGGGGATCAGCTGGATCGCATCCAAGCGCTGCTGGACGGGACCGACACGCTTGAGGGCCTCACCGTCGACCAGGACATGCGGTGGGAGCTGCTAACCGCTTTGGTGGCCGGCGGCAGGCAGGGCCAGGAGCGCATCGACCAGGAACTCGCCCGCGACAACACCTCCACCGGCCAAAATGCCGCGGCACAGGCCAAGGCCGCTATTCCCACAGCCGGGGCCAAGGCTGCGGCGTGGGATTCCATCGTGGTCAAGGGCGAACTCTCCAACGCCCTGCAAGCCTCAGCGGTGGCCGGCTTCATGCGGGTGCCTGACACCAGCCTGCTGGAGCCGTACGCGGAAAAGTACTTTGAAGCGGTCCCCGGGATTGTCAAAGAACGCACGCACGCCTTGGCCCAGCAGATCGTCGTGGGCCTCTACCCGGCGCAACTCACAACCCAGGCCACGGTGGACCGCACGGACGAGTTCCTCGCGAACCTGCCCGAAGAAAGTGCAGCGCTGCGCCGCATGATGCTGGAAAACCGGGACGCAGTGGCGCGGGCGCTCCGTGCCCGGGCAGCGGACGTGGACGTGGACGCAGACGCCTAAGCAAGTCCGTTGGGGCCTGTGCTGGCGCTGTTTGGCTGATGGCTAAACTGTCCGCATGGGCCTCAACGAACACCACTATGCATTGACCGTCCGCTGGACTGGAAACCTGGGCGTCGGTACAGAAAGCTACCGAGGGTACTCGCGGGATCATGATGTCGATATCCCGGGCCTTCCGATCTTGAAGGGTTCCTCGGACCCGACCTTCCACGGCGACCGCGCACGCTACAACCCAGAGCAACTCCTGCTTGCTGCCCTGGCGCAATGCCACATGCTCTCGTTCCTCCACGTGGCGGTAAGACATGGAGTTGTGGTTACTGGTTACGAGGACAACGCCGAGGGCGTCATGAAGCTAAATCGTGATGGCAGCGGTCAGTTCGAGAGCGTGACCCTGAAGCCTCACGTCACCATCGCGGATCCGGCTCATTCGGCATTGATGGCGCAACTTCACCACGAAGCCAACCAGGTCTGTTTCATAGCCCGCAGCGTCAACTTCCCCGTTCTGCATGAACCAATCACGACGTCGGCAGCGGCCTGAGGCTGTTGAACCCGCCTTAGGTCCTTTGTTCCCGCAGGAGTCCTACCAGCCTGCGTTCGGTTCCGCGGCTTAAGCCTGCCTTGCGCTCCCTTTCCAAGCCCAGGCTGCGCTCGTAGTCCAAGGCGTCCCGGAGAGTCTCCTGCCATGGGCGCAACGTCATACCGAGCGCCTTGGCGGCTTGATTGCTTCGCGATTGGAAGCCGTCGTGGTCCGCTGGCAACCACAAGGGAAGTGAGTCCGGCCCGGCCCAGTACTCAACGCCCTGCTCCACCAGCCAGTCTTCGTCGGCCTGGACTGTTTCGCTCAACGGTGGCCACTCCTCCCTGTCCGGCTGCCTCTCCTGGCCCAGGGCCACGCGGCAGGATTCCGAAATGTACTTGCGGAACGGAACTACATCTCCCGACGCGTTGTAAGCGCCCGTCAGGCCCTTCTCTGCCCCTTGAATGATCCACCTGGCGAGGTCCCGGACGTCGATAACCTGGGTGGCGTCATCCGGAATGTTCGGCACCAGAACCGGCTCAGTATTGGCAGCAAAGCGCCCAGGCCAATAGCCGTAACGGTCAGAGCCGTCCTCTGGCCCTCCGATCAGACCTGCCCGCACAATGTGGGCTTTGTGCCCCACCAGGTCCAGCGTCATGCGCTCGATCGCAGATTTTGATTCCCCATAGGTTTCCGGGGTTCCGGCTTGTCCTTCGGGCAGGGGTTCAAGGAGCCCCGCCGTCTCGTCAGCCCCGGGAACCGAATGATCGGCATACACAGAGCAACTGGACACGAAGGTCCAATGGCGCGCACTCGGTCCCAAGACCTCAAGGGCATCCCGCGCCTGAACCGGATCCCTGGAAACATCAACCACCGCGTCCCAGCTGCTGTTCACGTCCTCATAGGCTGCACTACCCAAGGCGCGATCGCCACGAACCCAGGTCACGCCGTCGGGCGGGTTCGCCTGGGTGCCACGGGCAAGACACGTGACCTCGTGCCCCAAGGCAAGCGCCTGCTTTGCGATTTCAGCTGACAGGAAGGCAGTACCGCCAAGGACCAGGATGCGCATACCGTCACGCTACGGCGATAGGGTTGGACGTGGACAGAGTGTTCCGCGCCCGGCGAACACGGGCCGACCACAAGGAGTTATTCCACCTTGACCTCCATCCCCCTGGCGGAAACCATCACCATCGAACCGGAGAAAATCGACTTCGTTTCGATCCTCATCACCTTGGGCGTGGGCCTGCTGGTGTGGATCGTGGCGCGATTCATCATCCTGCGCATCACGCGGCGAGTGTCCGCGGGCAGTTCCTTCTTCAAGAAGCCCCACTTCAAATGGGTACAACCCGCAATCCGCGCGCTGGACCACGAACGCCGATCACAGCGCGCCGAAACCATCGGCACTTTGCTGACAAGCCTCGTGAGCGTCGTCGTTGTGGTGATCGTGATCATTTACGTCCTCAAGTTCATGAACGTGGACGTCGCGCCCCTGCTGACAAGCGTGGGAATACTGGGTGTCGCTATCGGTTTCGGTGCACAGCAGCTGATCCGTGACTTCCTCGCCGGTATCTTCATCACCATCGAAGACCAGTACGGAATAGGCGATGTGATCGTCACCAGCGAAGTGATTGGTACCGTTGAATCAGTGGGCCTGCGCATTACGCGGGTCCGCGCTGAAGACGGAGCCATCTGGTATCTGCGAAACGGTGAAATCCTGCGCGTGGGCAACCGCTCGCAGGGAGACTACGTTCCGTTGGAGTCGCCGGAAACCGACGACAATGATGCTGCCAAGAAGGCTGAGGAGAAGGCCAGTGAGTGACACGAACCCCCAGGCTGGTCCACGACGCCAGCTGATGCAGAACGATCCCTTCAGCCAACCTGCCTACACCGACAGCTTTTATGCAGCTGTGGGCGGGCACGATACTTTCGTGAAGCTGATTGACGTCTTCTACGACGGCGTGGCGCAGGATCCGCTCCTGCGGCCCATGTACCCCGAAGAAGACCTGGAACCGGCCAAACGGCGCTTCCTCATGTTCCTTGAACAGTATTGGGGCGGTCCAACTACCTACAGTGAGGAGCGCGGCCATCCGCGCCTGCGGATGCGCCACATGCCCTTCCGCGTCACTCCCGAAGCGAAGGACCGCTGGCTCTTCCACATGCGGACAGCAGTGGACTCGCTGGGGTTGTCGCCCCTTCACGAGGGAACCCTTTGGGACTACATGGAACGCGCTGCACTGACCATGGTGAACAGCCCCTCGGCCGTCTGAACCTGGTCGTCTGCTCCTGGTCGTCTGCTTCTGGTCGTCTGAGGCTAGAAGCCCAGGCCCAAGCCTGCGCCCGTGCGGACCAGTACATGGCCACGAGGACCACTTAAGCGGAACCACCGTCCATTGCGGAACAACTGCTGTTCGCCCGCTCCCAGGAATCCCAAGGCGAATGCAGCGAAGGCCGCACCGGCAGGCAGGTCACTGAGGCCGGGTAGCTCCCGTCCCCACACGGCGGCCCGGGCGGTATTCACAACGGCAGCTCCGGCGGCAGTGGGCACCACGCCAGCCACCTCGGCAATGCCGGCCTCCGCTGCTGACTTCAGGTCGGCGTCGAGCACCTTCCCCAGGACTTCCCAACCGCTCCTCGGCGCGCCGACGCCAGCCCAGGACTCCGAAACCGTCGACGGCGGAATGGGCAACTCGACGTCGTCGGCACCTGAGCGGGCAAGACGGTCCATGACGGAGGCGAGCGTCACCGTGACATCGGCCTGCGCGGGTTCTGCAAGTGCCATAGTCCGTAACCCAAGGATTGTGGGAGTCGATTCGCCCAGGATGCGTGGCCTGAGCACACACACGTACGCGGCCAATACCTGGCCTGCGGCCTGCAGGCGGATGGCACCGTCATCGATGCTCTTGGCACGCGTGACGTACGTCCGCAGGTCAACAAGGTCGCTGGGATCGGCAAAGCGGAAGGACTGGGTCAAGAGGTCTGTCACAGCATCGACTCTACCGGCATGTCCGCGGTTGAGAGGGGTCCGGGGGCCGTCTAGAGTCGAACCATGACTGACACGAACGCTGGCCTCAAGGTTGAGGCACCCGCCGAAGATCCGACGGAAGTCCTGATTGGCCTGTTGGACCTGGGTGACTTCGACGGAGCCCGGACCAATGAGGACATCTTCCTTGGACCTTCCCAAAAACAGCCCCGGCATCGTGTCTTCGGCGGCCAGGTTCTAGCCCAATCCATGATGGCTGGCATGCGAACCGTGGAACCTGACCGGGTGGCGCACTCCATGCACGGCTATTTCCTGCGTCCCGGTGACGCCAATAAGCCCATCACCTTCGGTGTGGAACGGTTGCGTGACGGTCGGTCCTTCTCGGCGCGGCGCGTTCATGCATATCAGGACGGTGTCCCCATCCTTTCCATGATTGCCTCGTTCCAGGTTCAAGATGAAGGCCTGGACCATCAAGCGACAATGCCCGAAGGCATTCCGGACCCCGAATCCTTGCCCAGCACGGCTGAGTTGCTGGCTCAATTCGACCACCCGTTGGCACGGCATATGTCCTCGGAGCGGCCGTTCGACGTCCGCCACATCGACCCCGCACTTTACGTGTCACCGCCCAACGAGCACGTGGCCACCAATGCCGTCTGGATGAAAACCATGGGCCCCTTGCCCGACGATCCCAAGCTGCACTTGGCCGCGTTGGCATACGCCAGCGACTACACCTTGTTGGAGCCCATTCTCCGCAAACACGGCCTCGCCTGGATGACACCGGGTATGAGCGTCGCAAGTCTCGATCACGCCATGTGGTGGCACCGGCCCGTCCGGGTGGACGAGTGGATGCTGTACGTCCAGGAGTCCCCCAGCGCCCAAGGGGCACGTGGTTTGGCTACCGGCCGGATATTCAACCGCGAAGGCGTGCACGTCGCGACCGTGGCACAGGAGGGGATGGTCAGGATTCCGTAGGCAGTTGGTGCGCTGGAAGGTTAAAGCGCAGGTGTTAAAGCAAAGAGGCCGGCCCCTGGTGGGACCGGCCTCTTTTTGTGTCTGTGGCTACCCGTTAGTCGCGGGTCAGACGGCGGTGCGTCACGCGGTGCGGCTTTGCCGCATCAGCGCCGAGGCGCTCCACCTTGTTCTCCTCATAGGAGTCGAAGTTACCTTCGAACCAGTACCACTTGGAGGGGTTCTCGTCGTCACCTTCATAGGCGAGGATGTGGGTTGCTACCCTGTCCAGGAACCAACGGTCGTGGGAGACCACCACGGCGCAGCCAGGGAACTCGAGCAGGGCATTTTCCAAGCTGCTCAGGGTTTCGACGTCGAGGTCGTTAGTGGGCTCGTCAAGGAGCAGGAGGTTGCCACCCTGCTTAAGGGTCAAGGCAAGGTTGAGGCGGTTGCGCTCACCACCGGAGAGGACACCAGCCTTCTTCTGCTGGTCCGGTCCCTTGAAGCCAAACGCTGAAACGTAGGCACGTGAAGGCATTTCGACCTGCCCGACCTGAATGTAGTCATGGCCTTCGGAAACAACTTCCCAGAGAGACTTATTGGGATCGATGCCGCCACGGGACTGGTCCACGTAGGAGATCTTCACGGACTCGCCGATCTTGAGCTCACCATCGTCCAGGGGCTCCATGCCAACGATGGTCTTGAACAAGGTGGACTTGCCCACACCGTTCGGGCCGATGACGCCGACAATGCCGTTCCGGGGCAGTGAGAAGGAGAGGTCCTCGATCAGGACACGATCGTCGAAGCCCTTCTTCAGGTTCTTCGCCTCGATAACCACGGAACCCAGGCGCGGGCCCGGCGGAATCTGGATCTCTTCGAAGTCGAGCTTGCGGGTGCGCTCGGCCTCTGCAGCCATTTCTTCATAGCGGGCAAGACGGGCCTTTGACTTGGTCTGACGGCCCTTGGCGTTGGAGCGCACCCATTCAAGTTCTTCGGTAAGGCGCTTGGACAGCTTTGCGTCCTTCTTACCTTGGACCTCAAGGCGGGCCTTCTTCTTCTCCAGGTAGGTGGAGTAGTTACCTTCGTACGGGTAAAGGTGGCCGCGGTCCACTTCTGCGATCCACTCAGCCACGTGATCCAGGAAGTACCGGTCGTGAGTCACGGCAAGGACGGCACCGGGGTACTGGGAGAGGTGCTGCTCAAGCCACAGAACGCTCTCGGCGTCCAAGTGGTTTGTGGGCTCGTCAAGGAGCAGAAGGTCCGGCTTCTGGAGCAGAAGCTTGCACAGCGCTACGCGGCGGCGCTCACCACCGGAGAGGACGGTGACATCGGAATCAGCCGGCGGGCATCGCAATGCGTCCATGGCCTGCTCGAGCTGGGAATCGATATCCCAGGCATCGGCAGCGTCAATGGCTTCCTGCAGCTTGCCCATCTCATCCAGGAGAGTGTCGTAATCCGCATCCGGGTTGGCCATCTCTTCGGAGATCTCGTTGAAACGCTGGATCTTGCCGTAGATCTCGCCAACGCCTTCCTGGACGTTGCCAAGGACAGTCTTTTCCTCATTCAGCGGCGGTTCCTGCAAGAGGATGCCCACGGTATACCCGGGGCTCAGGCGGGCCTCGCCGTTTGAAGGAGTGTCCAGCCCGGCCATGATCTTCAGGATGGTGGACTTGCCAGCACCGTTCGGGCCCACGACGCCAATCTTCGCGCCAGGGTAGAACGACATGCTGACATCGTCCAAAATAAGTTTGTCGCCAACGGCCTTGCGAGCCTTGGTCATCGTGTAAATGAATTCCGCCATGCCCTTAAATCTAGTGGGTAGGCGGACAGATCTCACATTCGGTGCGATTGGGCCCCTGCCAGCAGCTCCTTGGGGCGGTGCTCCTAGCGAACGCTGCCCACGAAGCATTTCCCCGTGGCAAGTACCGGCAGAACGCTCATCACGACGCCTCCATCCCGGATCTGGCCCATGACGCAACTATCGCCTGCCAGCGCCGCAGCTTCCAACGCATCGACATCAAGACCAGTGGGCGTCCGGCTGACGGACACTTCTACATTGGCTTTGGGAATGCCAGCCGATACCAAAGCTGCTCGAACGGATTCCGTATCCGGCTTGGGGTTGGCAGCCACGATTTTCTTAAGTGCCGCCTCCACAGCCGTGCTCGTGGTCACGACTGCGGGGTCCATAGTCGTTCCGCCGCCGGGCTGTTGGGACGCGGGGCTTGAAGAAGGGGTGCCTGCCGTGGGTGTTTTGGGGGATGCGGCACATGCAGGCAGCGCCAGCGCAGCAACAATGACCAGAGCCGTCCCGACAGCCTTACCGTTCAACTGAAAATTTCTTGCACGACTCGGCTGCTCCACCCTGGTTCCCCTGCTCATCACATAGCCATTCTGCCATTCCCACGGGCTGCAGGCGGGCGTAGCGTGGGCCAAGTGCTGGCTCGCCGGGACGGGTGGGCCGCAGGAAGGAGAAATCATGGAAGGAAAAGTTCCCAATGCCGAGGCCTCGATCACGGTGGCCGCCCGGCGCGAGCAGGTATGGAAGGCCCTGACGGATCCTGGCCTCATCAAGCAATACTTCCTCGGGACCAATGTCGAAACGTCGTGGAAGGTCGGCGACCCAATCACGTACTCCGGCGAGTACAACGGCAAAGCATACGAGGACAAGGGCGTCATCCTGGCCTTCGAACCCCTACAGCTCTTGAAGACCACTCACTACAGTCCTGCGTCAGGACTTCCCGATTCCCCCGGGAACTATCACACGGTCGAATACCGACTCGACGATGCGGATGAAGGAACATCAGTCACGATTGCGCAGGGCAACAACAAGAGCGAAGAAGAAGTGGAGCATTCCGCAGCGACATGGCGCACGGTTCTTCAGAACCTCAAGGAATTTCTTGAGTCACAGCCCCAAATTTCTTGAGTCGCAGGCCAGGAGCCAGGCAGTGAAAGAATAAATCCCCCGGAACCCTGCAGGTTCCGGGGGATTTCCTGTGCCCCAGGAGGGAATCGAACCCCCGACCGGCGGATTAGAAGGCCGCTGCTCTATCCCCTGAGCTACTGGGGCGCACTGGCGCCAATACCAGCCTAAGCCGCTGGCGCCACAAAGAGTTTACAGTGCATTCGACCTCCAGCCTGTCAGCCCACGCCTATGGGTACTTCTCCTCCACAACAGGCCTTCGTTCGGTAGTTATTCACATAGGCACATACCGTACTCCCCTGCGCGGGTTGTGTGGATGAAGCTAAGAGGGCCGGACGGGCACTTTCCTACATCCAGAAGGACCACCATGAATGACACCATTACTCTTCGAGGCTTCGTAGCCTCGGAGGTCAAGAGTTCTACCACTACGCGGGGTACGTCCACTGCTTCATTTCGTCTTGGGACAACTGAACGCCGCTACGACCGGGCCAGCAATACATGGGTGGACGGCAATACCAACTGGTACACCGTGCAGTCGTTTCGCTACTTGGCCGGCCATGTCGGCTGCAGCGTGAAGAAGGGTCAACGCGTCATCGTCGTCGGAAAGCTACGCCTGCGGCAGTGGGAACACGAGGGCAGGATCTACCATGTGGCAGAAGTCGACGCGGAATCAGTCGGGCACGATCTCATGTGGGGCTCTGCGAACTTCACCCGGATGAACGGGACGTCGGCTCCAGCTGACTCGAACCCGTCCGGCGAGGCAGCCGGGAAGCTTGGAGATCCGGGGATTGAGTGGGAGTCCGGCGACAACGAACAAGCGCCCCCGGAGGAGGAGACAGAAACAGTCGACGTCGATGACCCGGACGGTACCGGTCCGCTGGTGGTAAACACCACCACAGGTGAGTTGGTGGGTGCCGGGGCTTGAACTTCCGCGTCGGGGACCGCGATGAAACTCGTGGGACCAGCCCCGCGGGTGGAGATTATTCTGGGTCCATGGCATACGACGCAGCAGCTCCCCGGCTGGAGACCGCTCCTGCATCCTGGGAGGCCTTGGAGGAGTTATTCGGGGTCAAGGGCGAGCCATCCCGGTGCTGGTGCCGCTGGTTCGCCCTCCCCGGCAAGGAGTTCAGATCCATGGCACCCAGCGAACTCAAGGAGCTCCTGCGGACACGCTTTGACGAGGACCCAGAGCCAGGCGTACTGGGATTCCGGGGCGGTCAGGCGGTCGGCTCGTGCGCTGTGGAACCGCGCCATCGAGGCAGCTACGGCAAGGTCAGGATCATGGGCCCATCGGCGGTGATCGCCACGGTGTGTTCGCTATGCGCGGCCCTGTTTCCGCTGGAGGAGCGCAGAGTCCACTCATCGTCATCGTGGTAATAGTCGTCCTTACCTCCAAGGATGAGCATTGGTTCGATGGCAATGACCAGCCCTTCTTGAAGTTTGATGCCCCTGCCCGGCCTGCCGATGTTGGGAACGGGCGGTTCGGCGTGCATTGTCCGGCCGATACCGTGGCCACCGTGATCGGCCAACAAACCATATCCAGCACGTTTGGCCTCACCGCCGATTGCATAGGCGAGGTCGCCCATCTTGTTGCCCACCCGGGCAGCTTCGATACCCCGGGCGAGTGCAGCGTCTGTGGCATCGATCAGTGCCTGGTCCGCTGGATCTGCCGTCCCCACGATGAAGCTGATGGCAGCATCTCCACACCAGCCTTCAAGGAAGGCGCCGCAATCCACACTTAGGAGGTCCCCGTCCTGGAGGACGTAGCCATCTGGTATTCCATGCACCACAGCGTCATTCACGCTGGCACAGATCACCCCGGGAAACGGGAGCGCTGCCCACCGCGGATGGTAATCCAGGAAGGCCGGTTTGGCCCCAGCGCCTGAAATGACGTCCGCAGCAACCTCATCCAGTTCCTTGAGGGAAACGCCGACATCGGCATGCTCCCTGACTGCTGCCAAGGCGTTGGCCACCACCCTGCCGGCCTCACGCATCATCGAGATCTGGTCCGGTGTCTTAAGCATGGACATGGGATTCCTCCGGTTTTGCTGGGCGGGAGCATTTGCTGTTCAGGGTCATTCGCTGTTCAGGGACATTCGCTGTTCTGGATCATCGTGGGATCCGCTGGCCATTGGACCCACTCTACGTGGGGCAGGTGGCTGCATGGCGTGGAGAATAAGGAGGAGTTCCCGACTGGATACTTCCCACGACGGCCGGTCATAGAGTTGGGGCATGGAGAACAAGGACTTACTTGAGGCCATCCGGTCAACACTTCGCTCCGCGGGGGACGCTGAGCGAGCCCGGGGAGCCCAGGCATATATGAAGTCGGACATGCCGTCCTGGGGTATCCGGGTGCCTGAAGTTCGCAGGATCGTCAAGGTGGCAGCGAAGCAGTTTCCCATCTCTTCACCCGCCAGCCTTCGCGAGGCCGTTCATGATTTATGGCGGAATGCCCAGGCGCGCGAAGAACGATATGCAGCCATTGAATTGACGGGCCTGCCGTTGGTCAAGGAAGACCTTGGCATGCTGCCGGTCTATGAGGAAATAATTCGCACCGGCGCGTGGTGGGACCTCGTCGACGGGGTGGCCCACCGCCTCTGCGGCCTCCTGCTTGCCCACAGGTCCACCATGACGCCGCTATTGCTCCAATGGTCCACTGACCAGGACATGTGGATCCGAAGGGCGTCCATTACTGCGCAATTGGCAGCCAAGGGCCTAACGGACCCGGGACTGCTGGCGGCTGTCATCAAACCCAACCTTGCCGACAAGGAGTTCTTCATCCGCAAGGCCATCGGATGGGCCTTGCGTGAGTACAGCAAGACAAACCCGGAGTGGGTCAGGGCGTTTGCGGCAGAGAATGCTCCAGCACTGAGCCCTCTCTCCACACGTGAGGCGGTACGGCTTCTGTCGTCGCATTAAGCATTGGAACAGGAGCCCTCAAGACGCTCGCCCGATTCCTCAGATGATCGGGCGCAGGCCCGGCTCGTCGCGCTTGCGGAAAAGGCTCTTTGTCTTCGGATCAACGAAGATCAAATAAACGGCAAACAGGAGCGCAATGATGGCTGCCGCGTTCCGCGCCAAGGTCAGGGCAAGGCCGAGATCCTCGCTTTGAAGATAGGGAAACACATCCAGTTGGTCTGAGATGGCGTAGACCATGAAGAACGACACCACGAAGTAGACCGCCTTTACCTGCCAGTCATTGCGTATACCTGTTACCGCAAACAACGGAATCAGCCACACCACGTACCAGGACTGGATCATCGGGGCCAACAAGACGATCGCCGCAAAGGCAAGGGTGAGCCGGCGCATGAGGCGATCGTGTTCTCCCCGGAAGACCTGCCAGGCAATGGCTCCCACCATCAGCACTTTGCCGGCGTCGTAAACCCACTTGGCCATGCCCCAGCCGTCAAGTCCAAAGACGTTGAAGATCGACGCGACAACCAGGCCTATCAAGCCGATGGGTGCGTACCAGATCCAGACGCTCCCGGGGGCAGACAGACCCTTCACCCATCCAAACCCAAACCCGTTGACCAGGCTCATGGCGTACAGGAGGCCGAAGGTCAGGGCGGCTGTCAGGAACCAGAAAAGGATCTTGCGCGGCCATGACGCACCCTTGCCCGCCCAGAGCAAGCCAATAAAGGGCAGGAAGACCACCGTAATTGGCTTGACCGAAATGGAGAGTGTCACCAGCACCAAGCCCAGGACCACCCGGCGGGTGGCGCAGTAGTACAGGCCTGCCAAGGCCAGACCAATCATGAGTGCGTCATTATGGACACTGGCAATGAAATTGGTGAGAAAGAGGGGGTTGGCGGCTGTCAACCATAGTGCGCGGTGCGGATTGACGCCGTGGAGTTCTGCCAGCTTGGGTACGTAGATGATGCAAAGTATGACGCCCGCAACTGCCACCAGCCTGAACAGCATGATGCAGGCCTCAGGCTGGACGTTGGTCACCCAAACAACGAATTGTTCGATCCAAAGGAACAACTGACCATAGGGAACAGGCGCTTCCGTCCACATCTTGTCGGCACCCAATTGGAAGTAGTTCGGTAGGGCGGAAATCCCATTCTCATAGGGATTCATTCCCTCAACCATGAGTCTGCCCTGCCCGATGTAGGCGTAGACATCCCTGCTGAACAGCGGGACAGTGAACATCATGGGCAACCCCCAGGCCACCACAGCCTGCAAGGTGGCCTTGCGGGCTTGGAGTCCCCATACCCGGACCCGCTGTCCCAGCCGCAGCCAAGCCCGGACAAGCAGCATGCCACCAACAGCCAACAGGACAATGGACAGCCCGACGCCCACACCTTCGGTACGCATCCAGATGAAAAGCGGAAGCCGCCGAAGTTCAGAAACCGGCGCGAGCCAGCCAACGCCCAGCGAGCCAAAGACAAGGAACATCGAACCTATGAAACCGGCGATCAGCGGGGACCTGGCGTTATCCACTTCGCTGGCAGCAGCATCCGCAGGCGGCGCTTCTTTCCCTGCCTTCTGGGCGGCGGGTACAGGCACCGTCATGTGGTCTTCATCCAATCGTTTGCCCGTTGCGTTCCGGGACAGAAATCTGAATCTCTGGGGGCTGTCCACGACAGGAAGAAAGGACACTGCCGTGCTCAAAAATCCTACCATCGGAGCACTTGGAACCGCCTGAAGGATAGGCTAGGCGCGTGCCTATTACTAATGAACGCATCGTCTGGATTGACTGCGAAATGACCGGCCTGGACCTCAAGAACGACGCCCTGATCGAAGTGGCGGCGCTCGTGACGGACTCCGAGCTCAACATCCTGGGCGATGGCGTGGACGTCGTCATAAAGCCCGACGACGCAGCGCTGGAGCAAATGAACGACTTCGTTCGCGACATGCACACCCGCTCCAAACTCCTTGACGAACTCCCCCACGGCAAGACGATGGCCGAAGCTGAGGCGCAGGTGCTTGAGTACATCGAGAAGTGGGTTCCGGACCCCCGCAAGGCCCCCCTGGGAGGCAACTCGGTGGGCACGGACAGGATGTTCCTGGCCAGGGACATGCCGAACATTGTGGAGCACCTCCACTATCGCGTCATCGATGTCAGTACCATCAAGGAACTCTCGCGCCGCTGGTTCCCGCGGGCCTACTTCCAGTCGCCGGCCAAGCATGGCGGACATCGCGCACTGGGGGACATCAAGGATTCCATCGACGAGCTCCGCTACTACAGGCAAGCTGTTTTTGTACCTGCCCCGGGCCCTGACACTGCTACCGCCCAGCGCATCTCCAAAGACATCACAGCCACTGCTGAGACTCTGGGTGCAACAGAAACTATGTGATCTGCGCCATTTTTGAAGGTTTTTTCGTCGAAACCGGCAAAAGTGGACTTTTCACCCCAAAACAGCAGGTAAGCTATTTGTCGTTGCCTTCACGGAATGCCGGTCATACGGACTTACCGAAAAAGGCGCATGGTGGGCGTAGCTCAGTTGGCAGAGCGCCTGGTTGTGGTCCAGGAGGTCGCGGGTTCAACCCCCGTCGCTCACCCCGCCGAGATTGGCTCAAAAGCCGGTTTCCACAAAGGCCGCACCGGTTATCCGGTGCGGCCTTTGTTTTGTTTTGGCCCGCCTGCAGTCCCACGGGTTGCTTCCGGAACACAGCGATCGACTAAGGAAGAGCTGACATGACCGTCCTCCCTGTGACCATTTGGGGCGAACCCGTTTTGCACCGTCGGGCAAGTGAAGTCGAAGTATTCGATGACGAGCTCCGAAAACTCATCGCGGACATGTTCGAAACCAATGATGCCGCGAACGGAGTGGGCCTCGCCGCACCCCAGGTGGGAGTCGGCAAGCGCATCTTTGTGTATAAGTACGCCAATGACGACGACGCGCCTGAGCAAGGCGTTCTGGTCAATCCCGTCTTGACCCTCTCAAAGATCTCAGGAGCCCTCCCGGACCCGGAAGAGCACATTGAGGGGTGCCTGTCGTTCCCCGGAGAGCACTATCCTCTGCAGCGCGCTGAGTGGGCCCGCGTCCAAGGCTTTGACGCTGACGGAAACCCGGTGGACTTCGAAGCTACGGGCTGGTTCGCTCGAGTGATGCAACACGAGTACGACCATTTGGACGGCAAGCTTTACATCAACCGCCTTGTGGACCGATATGCCAGGAAGGCCATGAAGCAGGCCAAGAAGAACGGTTGGGGCGTTCCCGGATTGACATGGATGCCTGGCGTCGACCCGGACCCGTTCGGACACTGATCCGATGAACCAAGAACGCCATGCAGAATTGTTTCAGCTCCTGGACGTTGCCGGCGAGGACGCCATGGAATGCGCCGCGCTCTTGGACAGAAACCCCAGCGGCCACGTCTTGGACGCATTGGAACTGCTGCAGCAACGGCTTGGCACTTTTCCAGCTGACAGTATTTCTCCCCATGAGCTGGGCGAGACCGTCTGGATCGAAGCTCTGCTCCGCTTCGCACCCAGGGTCCACGCATACCATCTGGAGTTGGGAATCGGCGCCGACGTGTCGGCAGCCGCCCTGGCTGACGTGGGACTTCAGCTCCGCATCAACCGCCGCGTGCATGGACATTTCGGCTTGGACACCTGGAGCTGGCTGACGTTACATATGGCAGGCAATCTGTTCCGGCTCGGCCGATTGCAATTCCATTTGATCCGGAGCGGGCCTGACGACGGGCCAGGGGGCAGCCTCGCGTACGCATCCGATTGGGTCCTGGGTGTCCACATTCCCGAGGATGGCGGCCTCTCCCCCTCGCTGGTAGACGCCAGCTTTGACGAGGCGCGCTCGTTTTTTCCCCACTACTTTCCGGACAAGCCGGCCACTGTGGCCACGTGCGAGTCCTGGATGCTGGATCCCTACTTGGTTGAACGGCTTCCCAATAGCAACATCGCATCCTTCGCCCGCCGTTTCACGCTGGATCGGTGCACCGATGCCCCCACTGATGCCGTGTACTTCACGTTTAGGCAGCGGGGGCTCGAGAACCTGGACAAACTACCCCGGGAAACTTCGCTCCAGCGCATAGTCCTTGAGAGAATCGACGACGGCGGTACCTGGCAACTGGGACACGGTCACCTGACGCTGTAAATGGTCTGCTGATCGGGGCAAGAAGAAAGGACGCGCATCATGGCGTCCTTCTCCGCCTGTGTGACCCAGAGCTTGTAGGCTGCCTTGACGGAGATCTGCCGTGCTACGTAGTGACACCGGAAGTTCTTGTTCGGCGGGAGCCAGGTGGCGGCGTCGCCTGCGCCCTTCTTCACATTCTCGGGCCCATCAGCTGCAATCAGGTTCAAGGGATCATTTGCCAGCCTTTGACGCTGCTGCACCGTTAATTGCTTGGCACCCTTCTGCCATGCGTCGGCGAGGGCGACAATGTGGTCAATCTGAACATCAGCGCTGGTGTCCTGGCCCCGACGGAAGGTCACGTGGGCGCCCGTGTAGGGTTCGTGAAACTCTCCAGTGGCAACCTTGCATGAGGAACCACTAGTGAACTCCACCGACGACAGGTCCCTGCGCAGGATGTCGTTCCTGGTATCGCATCCGTTTCGATCGGCATCCAGCCACGCCTGGCCGAATGCGGTTCGCTCATAGTCTTCCTGGGATGCCCGTCCCTTAACTTCCAACTGTGCCAGTGCGGTGCTTGCCTTCTCCGCGGGAACAGCCTCGATGCCGGAAATGGGTTTCATCCAAGCCGGGTTAAATACCGGCGCATCAGTGGGGCCGGAGACCCAAGGCTCAGCCGCGTTGAACTGGCCGGTGGTGAAGAACCAAGACAGTCCTGCCACGAGGGTGGCGGCCACTAATCCTAGAATGGCCCAGGCTTGGCGTGATCGTCTGCGCGCGCGTTTGTAGGCAGACCAGGTGATACTCAAGGGGCTCCGTCCAGTCGGGGAGGGTGGTGTCCTTCGAGCGTAGGACACGGCACCGACAGTCAGAGCCGATATCCACAGTGTGTAGGAGAAGTCACACTGCAGTGGTGGGGTTCTTCCCCGGGTTACTGCTCACGCATAACGCGTTGCAGGTCTTCCGCAGCCACCTCCAGCAGCGTACGCAATTGCTGGACGCGTTCGTCGCTGACGTCCCCCGCAGCGTTTGCTGCGATGGCCTGGTCCAGCAGTTTCTGTGCCTGCTTGTGGTTGGCCCGTGCTACGTCCAACGCGTGTTCCAGCGTTGTCTCGTGTTCCAAAGTCGATTCATTTTCCATGAACCCATTTTGGTCAGGTTTCCCGGCTGATGCCAGTGACACAGCCGGGAAACCCGTGAATACTTCCCGGCTTAGGCGTTGGCTGCCTCAAGCACTGCGATGGGAGCCACGATGTCGCGGGCAGGGAAGGACGGCGGGTTGACGCCGGCCATTTCCTCCATGACACGGACCACCTGGCAGGAGTAGCCGAATTCGTTGTCGTACCAAACGTAGAGCACGAGGTTCTTGTCGTTGGAAATAGTGGCCAGACCATCAACGATGCCTGCGCGGCGGGAACCAACGAAGTCGGTGGAGACAACGTCCGGCGAGTCGATGTAGTCGATCTGCTTCCGCAACGGCGAGTGCAGCGACATTTCGCGGAGGTAGTCGTTGACCTCATCGCGTGTGGTGCCATTGGCAAGGTTGAGGTTCAGGATCGCCATGGACACATCCGGGGTAGGTACGCGGATCGCGTTACCGGTGAGCTTGCCCTGAAGTTCCGGAAGCGCCTTGGCAACAGCCTTGGCTGCGCCTGTCTCCGTGATAACCATGTTCAGGGCTGCCGAACGGCCGCGGCGGTCTCCCTTGTGGAAGTTGTCGATCAGGTTTTGGTCGTTCGTGAACGAGTGCACCGTTTCAACGTGGCCGTGGATGATACCGAATTTGTCGTTGATGGCCTTCAGTACCGGAGTAATGGCGTTGGTTGTGCACGACGCAGCGGTGACGATCTTGTCGTCATCGGAGATGTCGGACTGGTTGATTCCGTGGACGATGTTCTTCAGATCGCCCTTGCCCGGAGCCGTCAGCAGGACGCGCGCAACACCCTTGCTCTGCAGGTGCTGGGACAGGCCCTCCGCATCGCGCCAGCGTCCGGTGTTGTCCACTACCAGGGCATCCTTGATGCCGTAGGCGGTGTAGTCCACGGTGGCGGGGTTGTCGGAGTAGATGACCTGGACCTGAACGCCGTTGGCAGTGATGGTGTTGGCTTCTTCGTCCACGCGGATGGTTCCCTCAAAGGAACCGTGTACGGAGTCGCGGCGCAGGAGGCTGGCACGCTTGACGAGGTCGTTCTCGGCGCCCTTGCGGACAACGATGGCACGCAGCCGCAGGCCATGCCCACCACCGGCCTTTTCAATCAGGATGCGGGCCAGGAGGCGACCGATGCGCCCAAAGCCATAAAGCACGACGTCGGTGCTGGTGCGGTCATCAGCGCCACGCTTTCCGACGATTTCGGCGAGCTCGGCCCGCAGGAACTCATCCAAGGAGGTGCCGTGGCCCTCTACGCGGAACTTCTCCGTAAGGCGGGCAATGTCGATTGCAGCCGCACCGAGTTCCAGCTCAGCAAGAGCGTTCAACAGGGGTGCGGTTTCTTCGAGCAGCAGCTCGGTGTTGCTCATCCGGCGCGCAAAGCGGTGGGCCTTCAGGATGTTCATGGTCGACTTGTTGATCAGGCTCCGGCCGTGGATGCTCGTGACCACGTTGTTTTCCCGGTACAACCGGCCGATCACCGGAATCATGGCCTCGGCGAGAGCCTCCCGGCCCATCCACTTATCAAGACAAGAATCTGACGTCTGGCTCACAGAACTACCTTCCTTGGGTCAACCACATACGTCCTCGTATGCAGATGGCGGCCGCCCGGAGTAATCCTGCGGCACGGGCACTGGCCGGGCTTCGGTCCACCCACAGCGCCTTGAACGATTGCAAAGAAAAGACCGCCGGCTGCGAACGCAGTCCCGGCGGCAGAACATCTACGTTCATAACAAGTCTAAGGCGGAAGGGCGTCCTCTTGGGTGCCGGGGGGCGTGAAATCACTCACATGGCAGTCACAATGGACGTCATATGCCCGGGACCTCAGTGGCGAATGTGGATGGGTTGACCGATACGCCGGGTTCTGTCATCCCTTGCCGTTGCCGGCAAAGGAGTGGCGGCCATCCATCTACGAACGCCGTTGCCGACGCCCTCCAGCAGCCTACCCGGACACTCGGGCGAGCAGCCCTCAAACGTGTCCTGTCTGGCCTTGCTCCGGGTGGGGTTTACCTAGCCTCCCCGGTCACCCAGGGAGCTGGTGGTCTCTTACACCACCGTTTCACCCTTACCTGCCGCATGCTGATGCGAGCACCATTACGCGAAGGCGGTCTGTTCTCTGTGGCACTGGCCTGCGGGTTACCCCGAGTGGGCGTTACCCACCACCCTGCTCTGCGGAGCCCGGACGTTCCTCGAGCCACTTCCGTGACGCGCGACCGCCTGGTCAACCCATCCGCCGTACAGTCTACCGGCGTCGAGGGTTGCCCCGGTCACCGGTAATATCGTCAGGTGCTGATTCTGCTGCCGCCTTCCGAAGGCAAGACCCCCGCCGTCAAAGGCCCCGCCGTCGAATGGGAGTCGCTTAGCTTTCCGGAGCTCAACCCTTACCGCGCCAAGGTCCTGGAATCGTTGGGCACCGTCAGCGCGCACGAGGACGCCTTGGCGTTGCTTGGCGTCGGTGCCTCGCTGAAGGACGACGTCGAACGTAATACCCGGCTGCACGCGGAACCGGCGGCGCCGGCCCACCAGGTCTACTCGGGAGTCCTGTATGACGCGCTCGGCTTCAATTCGATGACGCCGACTCAACGCCGCAAGGCAACCGAATCGATTTTGGTGATTTCGGCACTGTGGGGTGCCATCGGTTTTGGTGACCATGTGCCGGCTTACCGGCTGTCCATGGGAACGGCACTGCCCGACGTCGGACGCCTCGCCTCCTTCTGGAAGCCGAACCTGAATGCGGCCCTCGCCAAACGGGCTGAAGGAGAATTGCTGGTTGATTGCCGTTCCAGCACGTATGCCGCTGCGTGGGCTCCACCAGCAGCGCAAACCGTCACAGTGAATGTTTTCAACGAGGCAAACGGCAAGCGCACGGTGGTCAGCCACTTCGCCAAACACACGCGGGGTGAGTTTGCCAGGCACCTGGTGACCAGGCCCGGGAAGGCTCCAGCAACTCCGGATCAGTTACTGAAGGCTGCCAGCGAAGTTTGGACCGCGGAACTGGTTGAGGGTTCGGCCCGCAAGCCGCACGCGCTGAATATCATCCTGACGAGCTGACTGAAGCTGTCAGTTCCACTCCGCCGAACGGACCAGGATGACACCGGAATCCGGGCAGAAGACGATGTCGTCTTCAGCAGCGGCCTTGACTTCGGCCAGGTCACCGGGGCTGAGCATCATGCCGGACCCCTCAGACTTCCCGTGGAACAGCCGGGCAGCCCCGACGCCACGCTTGGCAATCGTCTTCTCATAAACTGCAAGCATTCCGGCGTCCAGGGCCTCCGCGAAAGCGGCACGTTGCCCGCGGACCACGGTTTCCTCGGCCGCGATCTCAGCAATTGCCTCATCCAGTTCGGCGCGGATGCTGGCAAATGAACCCTGGATGTCATCCACGATGGTCTGTTGTGCGGCTTGGCGCTCGCGCAGGGTGTCCAAACGCTCCAGGATTTCAAGCTCAACGTCCTCCAGGTCGGAGCGCCGCTTGTTAAGGGATGCGATGTCACTCTGAAGCGCCACCAGGTCCTTGGAGAGGCCGGTTCCGCTGTTGAGCCTGGCTTCGTCACGCTCGATGCGGGAGGCGACCTGCTCCACGTCCGCTTCGGAACGACGCAGTTCAGCTTCGGCGTCGTGCACCGCCATCTTGGCAGCGCCCAGTTCACCATTGGCTACATTCAGTGCATCCTGAAGGTCAGCTATCCGCGGATCTGTTTCCAGCACCTTCCGGCGGCCGGCCAACGATTTGAGCTTGGCATCCAGTCCCTGCAGTTCAAGCAATTTCAGTTGTTCTGCCGGTGCTGCTTTCGCCACGCTTACCTCCGCTTGTATCGCTTCCGGCCCTGGGGATCAGTTCCGGATGGACGGCCCGTGTTTATTGGGATTGTCCGTATCTTCTAGACTCTAGTCCCCGCCGGGAGTGAGTATGAAGTCCCAAGGATCGCTGTTGGTGCTGCTCACGCGGATCTCGACGTCGTAGCCCTGATCGCCCAGTACGTTGCCGAGCGCTTCCGCGGCTACGGGCAGCCACAGCCATTCACTGGCAAAGTGTGAGACGTCGATGAGGTACGGCCGGCCGTTGACCGCCCCTTCGCGCGCTTCCGACGCCGGATGGTGCCGCATGTCTGCTGTCACATAGACATCTGCATTGCTGGCCCTGACGGCATCGAACAAGCTGTCGCCCGCACCACCACAGACGGCGACGCGCCGCAGCAGACCGTCCTTGTCGCCGGCCACGCGAACCCCTCCGGCCACCGCGGGGAGCATCCCAAAGACCCGGGCAGCGAAATCACCCAGGGTCATGAGCTCAGGAAGGTCACCAACCCGACCAATGCCTTCCTCGGGCAATCCATTGGCGGCAGGGGTCAGTGGAGCAACATTCTCCAGGCCAAAGGCGTCCGCCAACACGTCCGATACGCCCCCGACGGCGGAGTCACCGTTGGTATGGACGGTCAGGAGTCCGGTGCCCGCTTCGATCAGCCGGTGCACGGCCAAGCCCTTCGCGGAGGTGGCCGCGACGGAGTTCACGCCTTTGAGCAGCAAAGGATGATGGGTAATCAGAAGGCCTGCACCCCACTCAATGGCCTCATCGATCACAGCCAATGTAGGGTCCACGGCAAACAGGATCTTGGTGATTGGCGTGTTGGGGCGCCCAACGACGAGGCCTACCTCGTCCCAGTCCTCAGCCAAGGACTCTGGCCAGAGCTCCTCAACAGCAAGCAACACCTGGCCAAGAGTCGGGTCCCCGCTTGCTTCCACTGTCCCGGCGTCGTCGCTGGAATCCGCATCAGAAATGGCGGTGTCTACTGCTTCCATACTCTTATTCTTACCTACTGGACCCGATGGGGCAGTTTTGGTAGCTGCCGTACCTGCCCAGCGGCGTTATTGTCCCGTAAGGTATTGCGGGAATCATCAGGCCCTCCAATCCATTGAAGAGATCATGAAAACTTTTGTACTTGGTGGTGGATGCTTCTGGTGCCTTGATGCCGTGTACCAGAAAACCCGCGGTGTCAGTTCGGTAGTTTCCGGCTATACGGGTGGCCATGTCCGAAACCCTGACTACTACGACGTCTGCTCGGGAACTACCGGTCATGCAGAGGTGGTTGCGGTGACATTCGACGAAACCGTGGTGCCGGAGGAGGTCATTCTTGACATGTTCTTCGCGTTGCACGACCCCACCACGTTGAACCGCCAGGGCTACGACACAGGCACCCAATACCGTTCGTCGATGTTCTACACCACGACGGAGGAAAAGATCCTCTTCGAAGAAGCCATCGAGCGCGCGCAAGCACTCTGGGCCAATCCGATTGTGACGGAAGTAAGCCGGCTACCCGAGTTCTATGAGGCAGAGGAAGTCCATCAGAACTATTACGCCAAGTTCCCGTACCAGGGCTATTGCCAGGTCATCATCAATCCAAAGCTGGCCAAAGCGCGGAAATATTACTCTGCATGGCTAACTGCTTAGCAGGGTTTCGATGCGGCTGGTTAGGCTGACCTCAGCATTCCCTCTTCAGAGATAGGCATAATCTTCATGGCAAGGATCTACGACGACGTCACCCAGCTGGTCGGCCGCACTCCGCTGGTCCGTTTGAACCGGCTGACCGAAGGCCTTGAGGCCACCGTTGCGGTCAAGCTTGAGTTCTACAACCCGGCCAACAGCGTGAAGGACCGTATCGGTGTGGCCATCATTGACGCCGCCGAAAAGTCCGGTGCCCTGAAGCCTGGCGGAACTATTGTGGAAGGCACCTCCGGTAACACCGGAATCGCGCTTGCCCTTGTTGGTGCCGCACGCGGCTACAAGGTCATCCTGACCATGCCTGAAACCATGTCCACGGAACGTCGCGTCATGCTTCGCGCTTACGGTGCAGAGATCGTCCTGACTCCCGGTTCCGAAGGCATGCGCGGCGCCGTTGAAAAGGCGCAGGAAATTGTTGCCAACACAGAGAACTCCATCTGGGCTCAGCAGTTCGCCAACCCGGCCAACCCGGAGATCCACCGCAACACAACAGCCGAGGAAATCTGGGCTGACACAGATGGCGAAGTAGACATCTTTGTTGGCGGCATCGGTACCGGCGGTACCGTGACCGGCGTCGGGCAGCTCCTTAAGGAGCGCAAGCCCGAAGTCCAGATCATTGCCGTTGAGCCCAAGGACTCCCCCATCCTTAATGGCGGCAGCCCTGGTCCCCACAAGATCCAGGGCCTGGGCGCCAACTTCATTCCGGAGGTCCTTGACACGAACGTCTACGACGAAGTCCTCGACGCTACCCTTGAAGACTCGGTTGCCACCGCCCGCGCCTTGGGTTCCAAGGAAGGCGTACTCGCCGGCATCTCCGGCGGCGCCGCAGTATGGGGTGCACTGGAAGTCGCCAAGCGTCCCGAGAACAAGGGCAAGCTGATCGTCGTGATCGTGCCGGACTTCGGAGAGCGTTACATCTCCACTGTGCTCTTTGACGATATCCGCGGCTAACACTTCGCCCGCAAGCATTCATTTCCTGTAGAAAGGTCTTTGTGAGCTTCTTCGCAAGGCTTAAGGAAGACCTCGACGCCGCCCGGTCACATGACCCGGCGGCTCGAGGTTCTTTTGAGAACTTTTTCGCCTACTCCGGCCTGCACGCCATCTGGGCACACCGCGTGACCCACAAGCTGTGGCAAAACCCGGCCCTTCGCTTTCCCGCCCGCCTGATTTCCCAGTTGGCGAGATTCCTGACGGGCATCGAGATCCATCCCGGCGCAACCATCGGCCGGCGTTTCTTCATCGACCACGGCATGGGCGTCGTTATCGGTGAAACTGCTGAAATCGGCGAGGACGTGATGATCTACCACGGTGTGACGCTCGGCGGCCGGTCCCTTGCCAAGGTCAAGCGCCATCCGACCATCGGGGATCGTGTGACCATCGGCGCCGGCGCCAAGGTCCTGGGTCCCATTACGATCGGCGCAGACAGCGCAATTGGCGCGAACGCCGTCGTGGTGAAGAACGCTCCCCCGGAGTCGATCATCACCGGCATTCCTGCCACATGGCGGCACCGCGACGCGAAATCCGAAACCAAACCGGCGGTTGACCCGGCTGAGTACTACATCGAATACCGGATCTAGCTGGTAAACCTCTTGTAGGAGTTCCAGAGGACGGCGTCGAAGACGCGGTCAGGAAGCACCCTCCGTAAGGCCAGGACGCTCCAGGCTCCCCTACCCACCGGGTAGCGGGTCTTGGGGCGTTTTGCCGTTGACGCGCGAACTATTGCCCTGGCCACTACCCTCGGAGGCGTTGATATCAGCTGTCCGGATGTTGACGCCAAGGCTGCTGCCATGACGTGGGCCTGCCCTTTGTATGGACCTCTACCCGACGCGGATATCAGGCCTTCCCCGGCAATGGTGCCCCATTCGGTGTCCGTTCCGGCCGGCTCAATGAGGACGACGTCGATGCCGTGCGGCTTCAGCTCGAGCCTCAAAGAATCGCTCATCCCCTCCACTGCGAATTTTGTCCCGTGGTACCAAGCGCCCAGGGGCTCGTAGATCTTTCCTCCAATGGACGAGACGTTGATGATCCGACCAGAACCCACTTGCCGCATCCTTGGAATAACGAGTTGAGTCATCCTTGCCAGACCCATCACGTTCACCTCGAACTGGCGCCTGCCTTCGGCCAAGGGAACCTCTTCCAGGGAGCCGTAGGAGCCGTACCCGGCGTTGTTCACGAGGACGTCTATGTGCCCGTGTGCAGCCTCAACAAGCGCGACTGCTGAGGCCATGGAGTCCTCGATGGTGACATCCAGGTGCATGACGGTGATTCCCTGTGCCTTAAGCGGATGCATCTTCTCCACCCGACGCGCGCCGGCGTAGACAACGAACCCTTCGGACCTCAGGGCACGCGCCGTCTCGAAACCAATGCCGGTAGATGCTCCAGTGACAAAGGCGACGCGGTCGGTCATGGCACTGGCTCCTTGGCTCGTGGCACTCGCGCGCTGGCCCAGTACCCGTTCCGGCACGGCAAAGGCCGGCTCCTCCCAGCGTATCGGGGAAGAACCGGCCTTGCGGTGGAACCTTAGTGGGTGTCGACGGCCGAGATTTCGGACTTGTCTTCGCCCCACAGCGTGTGGAACGTACCTTCGGCATCAACGCGGCCGTAGGTGTGCGCACCGAAGAGGTCACGCTGGCCCTGGATCAGCGCAGCGGCAACGCGCTTGCGGCGCAGGCCGTCGTAGTACGCCAGCGAGGAGGAGAAGACCGGTACCGGGATCCCCAGCTGGACAGCGGTGGCTACAACGCGGCGCCAGGCCGGGAGGGCCTCGGCGATGGCCTTGGTGAAGGCCGGCGCGAACAGGAGGTTGGCAGGCTTCTCCTCGGCAGCGTAAGCCTTG
Organism: Paenarthrobacter sp. 10N417; assembly: GCF_056394745.1. Classification (NCBI taxonomy): domain Bacteria; kingdom Bacillati; phylum Actinomycetota; class Actinomycetes; order Micrococcales; family Micrococcaceae; genus Paenarthrobacter; species Paenarthrobacter sp. 10N417. The sequence goes on along the minus strand of NZ_JBFTIL010000024.1, from coordinate 2,257 downwards.
GTGATGTCCTTGAGCAGTTCGGCACGAATGATGCAGCCAGCACGCCACAGCGAGGCGATCTCGTCCAGCTTGAGGTCCCAGCCATACTCCTTGGCAGCGGAGGTCAGCATGTCCAGGCCCTGGGCGTAGGACACCAGCTTGGATGCGTACAGTGCCTGGCGGACGTCCTCAACGAACGTCTCGGGGATCTCGACGGCGGCTTCCTCACCGGCAAGGAGTTCCTGGCCAAGCTTGCGCTGCTCTGCCTGGGAAGACAGTGCACGGGCAAACACGGACTCGGCAATGCCGGACACCGGGGAGCCTAGTTCAAGAGCGGAGATAACCGTCCAACGCCCGGTGCCCTTCTGGCCTGCGGCATCCACAACCACGTCAACGAACGGCTTGCCCGTCTTGGCATCGACGTGGCCCAGGACTTCGGCGGAGATTTCGATCAGGAAGGAGGACAGATCGCCCTTGTTCCACTCAGCGAAAATCTTGGACTGCTCAGCCGGCTCAATGCCGGCACCGGAGCGGAGGAGATCGAATGCTTCACCGATGACCTGCATGTCGGCGTATTCAATGCCGTTGTGGACCATCTTGACGAAGTGGCCGGCACCGTCGGTGCCGATCCAAGCGCAGCACGGTTCGCCGTCGACCTTTGCGGCAATCTTCTCCAGCAGGGGCCCAAGGGCGTCGTAGGACTCACGGGAGCCGCCGGGCATGATCGAAGGACCGTTCAACGCGCCTTCTTCGCCACCGGAAACACCGACGCCAACGAAGTGCAGGTCCTTCTTGGCCAGCGCGGCTTCGCGGCGGCGGGTGTCCTCGTAGTGCGAGTTACCGGCATCGATGATGATGTCGCCGGCCTCGAGCAGCGGTTCGAGCTGCTCAATGACGTTGTCCACGGGAGCGCCTGCCTTGACCATGATGAGGACACGGCGGGGCTTTTCGAGGGAGTCGACGAGTTCCTGCAGCGTTTCCGTGCGGATGAAGTCGCCGTCCGTGCCGTGCTTTTCCAGCAGGGCGTCGGTCTTTTCCACGGAGCGGTTGTGGAGAGCCACGGTGAAGCCGTTGCGGGCCAGGTTGCGGGCCAGGTTGGCGCCCATCACCGCAAGGCCGGTGACACCGATGTGTGCTGACATCAAAACTCCAATTCGATCGTGTGCAAACAGTCCCACCTACCCCCCTGGGGGCACGCAGGAAGCGATTTCAAAACCAGGGGCTGTAATAAACCATACGTATTTAAGCCATGAGCAGGAAAGTGGCGCCCACGTTGTGGAACGGCGCCACGTCATAAACAGTCTATGATGTGCGGGACTTCCGCAGGCTCTCCCACGGCGGAGGCGGCATCGGATGCTACACGCGGATTGTCCTCGCCCCACTATGCTTACCTCTATGTCAACCAGCCTCCACCACCGCGCCGTAGAGCATCTGGGAACCCGGATTGTGGGCGGCGCCCTTCCCACCGGCCATGTCATGCTGGCCGAACATCTGGAAGACGAGCTCAACGTTTCTCGCTCGGTGGTCCGGGAGGCCGTCCGCGTCCTGCAGTCGCTGGGTTTGGTGGAGACGATCAAGCGTGTCGGAATCCGCGTCCTCCCGGCGCATCGTTGGAATCCCTTTGATCCATTGGTCATTCGCTGGCGCTTGGCTGGCGAGGGTCGTGGCGCCCAACTGCGGTCGCTCGCGGAGCTGCGTTCCGCCGTCGAGCCTGTTGCTGCGGAACTCGCAGCCGGGAACGCTCCGGAAACCCTGCGGCGGGAACTCGTGGATATTTCGCTGGCGATGAAGGAAGCCGGCGACGCCGGAGACATGCCACGGTTCCTTGACCTCGACATCCGGTTCCACGCGCTGGTGCTGTCCGGCTCCGGAAACGAAATGTTTGCCAACCTGATTGGCCAGGTGACTGAGACCCTGACGGGACGCACAGTGCACGGACTCATGCCTGAGCACCCGCAGAAGCAGGCGCTGCAGTGGCACATTGACGTCGCCCACGCCATCGACGCCGGCGACGGTCAGCAGGCCAAAGATGCGGCCGGAAAAATTATGCGCCAAACGATCGCGGAGCTGGCGCCCAGCTGGAATGACCAGCCCCGCGTGTTCGTACCCGTGGCGAAAAACTAAGTCTGGAAGTTCAGCAGGACTTTGCCGGACTCGGCTGAGTTCCTGGCTACGTCGAATGCCTCGAGGCCGTGGGCGAGGTCGAACTCGTGCGTTATCACGGGATCCACGAACAATGATCCGTCGGCCAACGCTGCGATGACGTCATCGATTTCGT